>CAZDAO010000025.1:0-18039 GCA_964503015.1 uncultured Nocardioides sp.
GGCAGCGCGAACGCGCCCGGCGCGACGGGGATCTGCGCCGCCTGCGCCAGCGCGGCGCGTGCGGCCTGCACCCGCTCGGCGGTCGGCATGAGCTCGCCCATCGTCATCGTGCGCTGCGGGCCGCGACGCGACAGCAGCGACGCGATCTCGTCGGGGCCGATGTTGGCGAACATGCGCGACGCCTTGCGCGCCTGCGTCACGTTCTTGAAGCCCTGGGCTTGGGCCTGGGCGTTGGTGCGGACCGCGGTGGCCATCGTCTCCTACTTCCCGAACATGCCCGCTGCCGCGAGCGCGTCCTTGTAGACCTGCATCTCCCGCGACGACCCGGTCATGATCCCGTCGAGGATCTGATCGAGCGTCCGGTTGGTGTCCGAATCGCGCTGGATGCCGAGCTGCACCAGGCCCTTGCGGAGCCCGAGCTCGAGCTCCGAGCGCTGGATGCCGAGCCCCGCGGCGGCGTTGTCGAGCGTCGCCAGGCGGTCCCGGAGCTTGTTCTGGTCCTCGCCGGACTGGATCTGCGTGCGCTGCCAGCTCGAGTAGTTGTCGCCGACCGCCTTGGCGTTGCCGGCCTTGTCCTTCTCGAACCCGGCCTGTAGGTCACCGCGACGGTTCGCGAGCCCGGCGAGGGTCGCATCGGACGTGAGGTTCGCGCCCGAGATGTCGAGCCCGTACTGGCGGGCGATGTCGGACATCGTGGCCGCGAACCCGGCCGACGAGATCGCCCCGGACGCGGTCGCCGACGAGGTGGTCGACCGGTTCCGGGAGTCCCGCGCGAGCCCCGCCGCGTCGTAGCTGAGGCCCTTCTGCCGGTTGGCGAAACCTTCCTGCTGGTCGACGTACCCGAGGCCGCGCTTGAGGTCGCCCTCGGCGAGCCCCAGCATCTGCTCTAGGAAACCGGCCTGGCGCTCGAAGTCGCCCTTCGACAGTCCGAGCAGCTGGTCGATCACGCCGATCTGGCGTTCGGCCGCGGCGCGGTCGATGTTGTTGCCCGCCAGGGCGTTGCCGATCTTCGCCCCGTCGAGGCCGGCGCTCTGGCGCATCAGCGACATGAGCTCGTCGTACTGCGCGTTCTGGCCCGGGAGCGTGCCGTACTGCAGGTCGTCGAGGCGCTTCTGCATCGCCTCGCGCGCGGGGGCGTCGAGCCCGGAGAACAGGTCGTAGGCGTCCTGGAACCCGGTGCGGCCGCCGAGGTTGGCGCCCGGGGTGATGTTGCTGCCGCCCGGCCCGACGAGCGGACCCGTGGCGGGGCGGCCGGCCTGGGAGTAGCGGATCCCGCCGTCGGCGCCGAACGGGTTGTTCGACCCGTTCCCGAAGAGGCCCTCGCCGATCACGGCATCACCGACCAGTCGTCCAGGAGCATCGCCGGGTGCGAGCCCATCCACGACCCGAACTGCCCGACCGCGTTGGCGCGGCGGATCGTGAGCAGACGCATCTGCTCGCGGCCCGTCTCGTACATCTGCATCGACTCGGTCCACCGCTGGTCCCGGTCACGGCGCAACGCGCGCGCTTCGGCGTAGTCGAGGATCACGTCGACCCACGCGTCTTCGATGCCGAGCACCGTCGACGCGGCAGAGCCGTCGGTGGCGAGCTCGGCGGGGAGCTTGCGGTAGTACACCGTCAGCGACCCGCCCTCGCTCGGCGTCGGGTACAGCTTGAGCGCCATCGACGGTGGCGGCAGCCACAAGGTGAAGAGCCGAGGCTCGTTGCGCGACCCGAGGTAGTACGGGCCCTCGGCCTGGTTGATGTCGGCGTAGTCGAGGGGGACCTGCCGGCCGCCCGACGTCGGGGTGAACACCACGTGGTCGACCTTCACGACGTCGGTCGGGCATCCCGTGGTCGGCGGCGCGTACGACGCCGTGTCCGCCACGACGGTGATCGTGGTCGTTGCCTCGAGGGACTCGGTGTAGCGGGCCAGATCACGGGCCCCCTCGTTGAGCAGCCCCCGCAGGTACGCGTCCGTCCATTGCGCTGCGGACGGCTCGTCGAGCCGTTCCCGGAGCCGCGAGAGAGCCTGGCCTTGCGTCATCGACATCGGGTGTCTCCTCTCACTGCTCGGGCAGGTCCATCACTTCGGACACGATGAGCTGCTGGTAGTCGTTGCCGTCGACCTGCAGGGTGTTGGTGTTGATCTTCGCTCGGAGCGTGACCGTGTAGAGGCCTGCGGGGAGCAGCTTCACCGTGGTGGCGCCGACGATCGTGCGGTGATCGGCCGCGGCGTTGAACGCGTACTTCGTGAGGTCGTAGTCGGTGGACGTCCCGGCCCGGGTGAGCTTCACCCCGAACGTCGCCACCGGTGTGCCGGTGTTGCAGTACGCGGTGCACAAGAACAGGAACTCGAGCTTCGTCAGCGCGCCGTGGCGCTTCACGAACGACGCCGACGCGACGTCGGTCACTGGCCAATCGACGTAGCTGGTCGAGGTCGTCGACCGGCCCGTCGAAGGGATCACGCCGATGCGCAGCACGTGCGGGAGGTCGAGCGGCAGGGTGTTCCCCCACCGGTCGAGCTCCCGCAGGTTCGCGTCGCCGCCGACCGACGGCAACGCCAGACGGAACCGGTCGTCGAACGGTCCGCTCACGCCGCGTCCCGGTTGCCGCGCGACCGGCCCTGCACGCCGACCGCCACCTCATACAGCTTCGGCGCCGGCCCGGACGTGCCGGTGGCCACGACCTTGACCTGCACGTATCGGGCCACGAAGTTGCCGTTCGAGCCGTCGGTGACGTCCTTGATGATCGTCGCCGGCTGGCCGCTCGTGGCCGAACCGAGGTCGAACGTGATCGCCCGGGTCGCGACCAGGCCACCGGCTTCGTTGCGGCCGGTGAGCGTGACCACGATCGTCGCCGCGCTGGTCGCCTTCTGCGCCGTGATGCGCACCTCACGGAACGACATCACCCGATCCCGTGTCTCGAGCAGCGGCTGCGACTGCCACGACCACGACGACGCCAGCGACTCCTGGTCGAACACCTGGGCGAGATCGGCGCTCGCCCCCTCGGAGATCGGCCGCTTGTAGTGGAAGGCGTACAGCTGGTTCTCGGGGGCGAACACGTCGTAGCAGTTGAACGGCACCTCGGTGTCCTGCAGGCGCCACCACGCCTTCGTGCGCGAGTCCATCACCCAATCGTTCGGCACGAGCAGGAACGGGTCCCACCATCCGAAGCGGCCCCGGTTGGCGAGGCCGTACACCTCGTGCTCGGGGTCGAGCTCGTGCTGCCAGAAGAACCCTTCGAGCTGCGGGGAGAGCTTCTGAGACACGTCGCCGCCGGCGTACGCGTAGACGCCTGTGCGGGAGCCGTACACGAACCCCATCGGGGTGTGCACGCCCTTGCAGGTCACGCCCTTGGTGGACTCGACGAAGGGGAGGCGCACGACCTGGGGGTAGTCGAGGTCGCCGCGGATCGACACGGCGCCGCCGGCGTTCTTCACCAGGAACAGCTCGTTGGCGGTCAGCGACGCGCCGGTTCCGTAGCCCGACGCGTTCTCCTCGACGAAGATCGTCGACACCGCGGCGCCGCCGTGCAGCTTCCCCGTCGGCGAGTACGACACGACGTCGGACCACATCTTGTCCGCTGCGTTGGCGCCCATCTGCATCGCGACGATCTCGAGGAACACCGCTCGGCCCTGGTGGCCGAGCATGAAGTAGGCGTCATCGGCGCCCGAAGACGGGACCTTCTTCACCGATGCCGTGGTCGCCGCTGTCGGATCCGGGTACGCCCACGCCACAGCGCGCACGCCCCCCTTCGGGCCCCAGTTGTTCGCCGTCAGCGAATCGAACGACGTCAGCGCCCGCTCGGCCGCGGACATCGCGCCGCCCGCTGCGATCCAGTTGTTGAAGAAGTAGAGGTTGCCGATGAGGATGGGGCGGTACGCGGACGCCGGGTAGGGCGGGCCCGACGTGCCATCCACCGACCGCAGCCAGTCGGTGGTGAGCGACGCCATCGCGTAGGCGTTGTAGGTCGAGCTCGAGCGGGTGAACATCACGTCCAGGCGATCGCCACCAAGGCCGTCCACCACGGGGAAGTAGTAGCTGAGCGCCGCGTACTTGTACTGCGCGCTCGACCCGCCGCCCCCACCCGCGAAGGCCGGGTCGTACTCCATCTCCCACGCGTACACGACCCACGGGTTGAGGGTCGCCGTGTCGATCACCCGCGTGAGGACCATCGCGTCGCACGTGTACGCCGCCAGCCGGTCGCTGGCGTAGTAGCCCTCGAGCAACGTCCCCGGCAGCGAACCGGGGATCGTGATGACGACCCCGGGCAGCGGGACCAGCGCGCGAGAAGCCGGGTCAGCGCAGCACGCGTACGTGTTCTCCCGCGTCGCCGCGCCGTTGGCGTCGATCGGACCCGCCCCGCCGCCGCCGGCGACGAAGAAGTCCTCGACGATCCCCGGCGTGAAGTCCGCAATGCTGATCCACTCGGGCTCGGCCACGCGTTACTCCAAGGTCAAGATCCGCAGCTTGAGCAGATCGCGTAGGTACAGGCGCTCGTCCTCGAGCTGATCGATCTGGCACCGCAGCTCGATCCCCGAGGTGCGCAGATCCACGGTGGCGTGCCCCGCCTCGGCCTCGCGGCCGGTGGCGGTCGACTCGTGCGAGCTCGCCCACGCCGCGGCCTTGCGGCGGGCGTGGGCGATGTCCACCTCGGCGAGCTCGCCACGGAGGCCGCGGAGCTCACGCACCACGCCCCCGTAGCGAGCAACGATGTCGAGACTCACCGACCGGTCACCTCGACCACGCACGTGTACGCGCTGACGTCACCGGACGCCGGACCCAAGGCCTGCGCCGAGGCGGCGTTGCCGTCGAGCGCCGGCAGGAACCCGCCGACGAGCTTCCACACCCCGGAGGCCTCCAGCGGCGCGACGGGAATCACGTTCGAGCCGTCGGTCTTGACCGCCGAACCGGACTTCACGCCCTCGATCGCCGAGAGCCCGAAGTCCGCAGCGGTGAGCAGCTCGCCACCCGACGCGTACGACGAGTCGAACGTGACCTTGGCCTCGACGATCACCTTCGTCGAGGTCTTGTGGCGGGCGAGGATTGAGACAGAGACAGCCATCGAAGGCCTCGATTCTTGAGGTAGAGCGGAAGCAATGGAGAGAGGGCTACTGGATCGATCGACGCCAGGTCGCGACCTTGGATCCCGACAAGGCGGCGACGTCCGCTGAGCCGATCCCGATGGAGCCACCACCCGCGCCAACGGGGGCCGAGGCGTTGTGGCCGAGCGCCGACAGCGACGAGGTGCACACGATCGTCCCCGTGCGGTTCACGTCGCGACTACCCACACCGGTGAGGGTCCCGGTGCCGGTGATCGTCCCCGTGCGGTTCGGCTCGCCCTGGCCCACCGCAGCAAGCGTGCCCGCACCCGACAGCGTGCCCGTACGCGCCGTGACGGCCGAGGACGCGCCGTCGCCAGTGAGGGTCGCGGTCGCGGTCAGGGTCCCGGTCCGGTTCAGCTCCCGGTGGATGGTGCCGGCGAGGGTCGCGGTGCCCGTGAGCGTCCCCGTGCGGTTCGGCTCGCGCTGGCCAGTGGCGGTCAGCGTGCCGGTGCCGGTGACGGTGCCTGTCCGGTTCTCGGTGCCGCCACCACCAGATGACTCCTGGGTCAGCCGGAACGACGTGCCGTCTTGGAGAAGGCGACGCGACGTGCCGTCTTGGAGCAGGCGGTAGGTGGTCATTGCTCGCGGACCGTGGTCAGCTCCTTCGCGGCCGCCCACGCCGCGGCCTCATCGACCAGTTCCTTCGACGTGCGACCGACTGCCTTCGCCGCGTCATCGGTGGTCAAGATGCCCTTGACCGCGAGCAGAGTCGCGAGCGCGCCGGCCTCGTCGAGAGGGGGCGGCGCGTACGCGGCGCGCTCCGCGAGCGTAAGCGCGCGGCTGGACGTCACCACGCCCGACTCTTCGTAGGTCACGGTCCCGGCATCGAGGTCGATGACTTCGGCACGCAGCGGCTGGCTGTCCTTGAAGATTTCGTTGCGGATCATCGGTCCATCTCAGTAGGCGTAGGCGGTGCAGTTCGCAGCGTTGTGAGACGCAGGGCCGATCGGGGTGGCAGTGGATGGCAGAGCACCCGAGACGGAGTTCTCGTAGAACACGGAGACACACTCGCTGTTGCTCGCCTGAAAGATGTTCGCCGGTGACCAGGTGGAGTTGTTGTTGGGCGAGGGCAGCGTCAGGCCGGTCGCGTCGACCTGGGGAACAATGGCGACGAACACGACAGGCGGCAATGCGGTGTACGAGATGGACACGTACTTCGCACCGGTGGAGTCCGACGCCACCGTGCCACCGTCGATGATGAGGTCGCCCGGGAATCCCTGGTCCCACTTGTAGAGTCCGACGCGCAGCACGCCCCCCGCAGCCGCTTGGGCAATGACTCGTGTGCCGAAGTTCGTGTAGGCGTACCCGGGCACGAGAAGCATCGGAACGTAAAGGACCCGATTGAGCGTCGGCGCTAGAGCAACGGCATTCCTCGAGCTCATCGTGACGTAGGTCGAATTGGGCCGCATGGTTGCGATCTGCGGCGCCAGCACGGTGAGCCCTTTCGACGCCTCGCCCGCCGTCATCTTCTTGTTCGTGCCCGTGGCGTCGAGCGTCGTGTCGCTGATGTCGACGACCTCGAGTAGATCGCCCACCGCGAGGTTCGCGCCGGTCAGCGCCGAGAAGTCTGTGATCTTGGCGTCGGCCATGGGTCAGAACACTCCTGCGTAGACGCTCCACACTCGACGGATGACGCCCTCGATCAGCGCGTCGTCGAGCGTGTCGGGCTGCGGCAGCTCGAGCACCGCGGGATCGGCGACGACGGCGTGGGCGAGCTTGCGCCCCCATCCCTCGGGGTCCGCGAGGACGCGCGTCGCGAAGGTGATCCGGGCCCGCTGGATCGCGTCGGGGCGGCCCTCGGGGTCATCGGGGTCCGGGGTGACGTTCGTGCCGATGTCGAGCGCGACGCGGCTCGCCGCCGCGACGCATCGGCGCACGAGGCGAAGGTCCTGCGCACGCTCGTACGCGCCGGCCAGTCCGCCGATCGGGTCGGGGTTGGGGGTGAGCTCGGCCACGATCAGTCCAGCGACCAGGTGAGGGCGGTCAGGTTGAAGTTGTCGCCGGCGGTCATCGACGCGGGGGCGTTCAAGGCGCCCGAGCCGAGGCAGTTGCCGGCCGTCGACGCGTCCCATACCGAGAAGTGCGTGAACGTCTCGGTGGTGGACACCGGGGCCCACGACAGGGTGCTCGATAGCGCCATCGAGCCGCCGGATGGCGCCCCGAACGTGGCGGCCTTGCGGGTCGTCTCCGTGGCCGCGTTCGACGTGCCGGCCTCGCCCGGGTCGCCGGTGTGCAGCTTCACATACAGGGCGCTCGCGGAGTACGCGTTACCGCGGAAGCAGTCGAGCAGTTCGTCCTCGGCGAAGTTGGACAGTGACATGGTGGCCCCTTACGACGAGCGGGTGCGGAGAAGGTTGACGTTCTGTGTCAAGCTCGCGACGATCCCGTAGAGGTCGTCGCTGGCGATGGTGTCCACCGAGACGGATTCTCCGGCAGCCAGCGGGAAGCCGGTTGCCGTCGTGACGCCGGCGCCGCCGAGGTACACGGTGGCGCCACCCGACGGGTTCTTGACGATCGCGGACCGCTTGTCGGCGACGCTGCCTCCGCCCGAGCAGATCAGCGTTGCCGTGGTGGCGACACTGACGACTTCGGCTTTGATGGCCATGGACTACCTCCGTGCGCGTGGGCGGGGTGCTTCGTCGGGCTCGAGGTCGTTGAGCCCGGCGGTGTTGTCGCCGCCGAGGCCGGGGTCGGTCAGGACGGGTTGGGTGGTGGTCGGGCCGGCGCCGCCGTCATCGGTACCGGACCCGACCACGCCTTTGGTCGCTTCCTTGAATGCACGCAAGGAAGCGAGCTCGTTCTCGAGCATGGCCAGGCGGTCGTCGACCGACCGAGGCTCGGCGGCCCGCGTCCAACGCGGGCGGTTGCTGCCTTCGGGATCGTCGATGATCATCGCGACCCGCACGCGTTCGTCCTCGGGGGCGTGCGCGTTCGACCACACCGACAGGTTCGGCATGAGCTCCGGGATGCGGTTCTCGTGCTCGTACACGCCGTACATGACCCGCAGCCGCATCCACTCCTGGTGGCGTTGGCGGTGCTGGCCGACGTCGACGAGCGTCGGGTCGCCGAGCCAGCCGCACGCGACGTCCCAGCCGACGATGTCCTGCCCGCCGGGGGCGAGCGTGTAGGGGGAGCCCGACAGCCAGTTCTTGAAGGGCCGGTCGCCCTCGTTGCGGATGAGGACGTACTTCGGCGTGTCAGACATTCGACGGCTCCTGCGACGGAAGGGGTTGCGCCATGGCGTGATCCCACGTCAGCGCGATGGTCTTGACGTGCACGCCCCGGACGTCGGGGTTGCACATGATCGGGATGCCGATGGACCGGGCCCGGACGCAGAACATGAAGTCCTCGCCCATGAGCTGCCCGTCGACGACCTCTTCGGCGAACCACTGCGTCGGCCACGGGAACCGCGCCGACATCAGCGACCACACGTCTCGGTGGATGGCGAGCATCCCTGCGCCGCACGCGGCGACCTCGACGCAGCCGTGCTCGTCTCGCTCCATGGCGGCGAGCTCGGCGGCGTGGACATTGGTGAACGTCCGTTGCGACGCGCCCGAGAACGCGTCCTTGTAGACGATCGGGTAGTAGCCCTTGGGGGTCAGGGACACGTACACGCCCGTCACGATCTTGTGCGGGGTGGTGGTGAGCTTGAGCAGATCCTCAGGGTTGACCTCGGTGTCGTCGTCGAGGAACACGAGCCACTCGTGCTGTTCGGCGAGAGACAGGTAGTCGGTGACGACCGCGTTGCGTTCGGCGTCGAGGTACGGGCCGGCGTTGCGCACCAGCGTGGTGAACCCTGCCTTCTGGCAGAGCAAGAGGGAGCGCACGCATTCGCTGCGCACGCTCCCCCTGGTGATCATTCCGATGACGGTCACGGAACCTCTCTGCTCAGATGCCGCCGACGACCCACACGGTCGTCACGCCCGATGCCGAAGCAGCGAGCGAGATGGCGACGCACTCGCCAGCAGCGGGGGTGGCGGTGGCCACGAGGGTCGCTGCGGTGCCGCCGGTGGTGTAGGCGGTGGTCGACAGCTTGAGCATGGCGCCGGCCGCGGTGGCGCCCGACACGGGCACCCCCGTCACGACGCCCTGGGTCACGACCGACACGGGCACGCCCGACGTCGACGCGGCGTTCACCGCGATTCCGCGCACGAGGCTCGGCGTCGAGGTGTAGCCGACGGTGGCCGACAGGACCCCGGACGTGGTGAGCACGACCGGGGTCTTGGCGACGATGCCGCCGCCGGCGGACAGCCACGAGGACCGATCCGAGGGGAGCTGATCGTCGAGCGTCTGGACGCCGAAACCGCCGGGGTTGGTGAGACGACTTGCCATCTTGGACCTCCTTCTCAGGCCGCGATCGCGGTGAACACGCCCTGGCGGGCGGGGTGCTGGCAGACGACGTTGCCGTAGAGCAGCATCATCGTGGACATGGCGTCCTGGGTCTGTGCGTCCTGCCACGGGCGGAGGAAGAAGTCCGCCCGCGGGTGCACGAAGAAGTGCCAGAACCGCTCGTTGAGCATGTAGATCGCCGAGTTGCTCGCGCTCGGGCCGTCGGGGACCTTGTCGTCGACGATCCACGGGACGTTGCGGTAGACGGCGTTGGTGAATCCCGCCGAGAACAGCGTCTCGTCCCGGAGGCCGGGCTCGATCTGCACCGACCGCTCGGCGTTGCCGAGGGTCAGGAAGCGGTTGTACTGCTCGTACCGCGACAGGATCGAGGTCGGCGACTGGCCGGCGACCGACACGTTGCCCCACATCGAGGACAGCACGGGGTCCGACAGCACGGTCGAGCTCGAGTCGACCTGCGCGTTGTGGAACGAGCCCGACGCGCGGGTCACGCCGCCGTACGCGCCCGAGCCGGCGATGCCGAGGACGCCGGTGCTGTTGTTCACCGCCTCCTTGACCGCGTTGAACTCCTTGGCGCCGGGGGCGGCGGAGTTGCTCAGCGGGCCCCACACGAAGTTGCCGAGGGTGTCGGCCATCTCCATCTCGATCGTCTCCTTGTGGAAGGAGAGGATGTCGACGACGGACTCGGGCGAGTCGAACATCGCGAGGGTGAGCCCGTCGATGAGCCACGGGACCGCGACCTGCTTCCAGTCGAACGCGAGGTTCTTCACGACGTCCGGCGCGGACATCGTGATCTCGTCGTAGCCGGAGTAGGCCTGGCCGGAGCCGAGGCGCTGGTGCAGGACCGGCACCTCGATCTGGCTGCCGCCGCGCACGTGCTTCTTGCGAGCACGCACCCAGCGGAACAGGAGCGCGTTGCCGCGGTACGCGGCGTCGACGATCTCGTTGACGATGTACCGGCGCGTCAGCGCCGTCACCATGTTGGTGCCTTGGGGGGTTGCCACAGTTCATCCCTCCTTCATGGGGACGGGGCTGGATAGGTCGTCGACGGCGGCTTTGGGGATCTGGTCAGGAGTCGTTCGCGGTCAGGAACGTGCGGGCGTCGGCGAGCATCGCTGCCCGCCGCTGCTCGGGCGTCATGGCCGCGATCTGCTCCTGGGTGAGCGGCTGGACCTCGCGGGGGGCGGTGCCGGGCGTGCCCGACACCTGCGACGCGAGGAGCTTGCGGCCGGTGCGCTGCTGCACGGTCTGCTGCTGCGCGGCGAGACGGGCCACGACCTCGGCCTCGACTCGATGCTCGAAGTACTCGGGCTGCGAACGCACCACGGCCTCCAAGGCCTGCTCGACAGCGGCGAGCGGGTTGTGGCCCTGGGCCATGAGGCCCTGGGCGTAGGGCACGGCGGCCGCTTCGACGGCGCCGAGGGTGGAGTCGTCGAGGCCGTAGGTCTGCGCGAACCGGGCCCGGAGCGGTTCGTACGCCGCGGTCATCGCGGCGCGCTGGGCGGCGATGTCGGCCTGCTCTTGGGTCTGGCGCCACGCCTGGAACTGCGCTTGCTCGGCGCGGACCCGCTCGATCTCCGCCTGCTGCGTGCGGAAGATGTCGGCGACCTCGGGGCCGTAGTCGGCGGCCAGCTTCTCGAAGTCGATCGTCGGCGCCACCGGAGGAGCATCCGGTGGCGCCGACGTCGCCGACGCGGCCTCGGCCCCGGGGCCGGTCGGGAACTCGCCCGTCACCAGGAAGTAGT
Source organism: uncultured Nocardioides sp. (assembly GCA_964503015.1). Classification (GTDB taxonomy): domain Bacteria; phylum Actinomycetota; class Actinomycetes; order Propionibacteriales; family Nocardioidaceae; genus Nocardioides. The sequence goes on from CAZDAO010000025.1 coordinate 11,179, forward strand.
CGAGCGCCGCGAGGCGCTCGGCGGGGACGTCTCGGAGCCTGTCCCGCACGGACACGAGCCGTGCGATCTCCTCGGGCGTGAGCTCGTCGGCGGCGGGCGCCGCCGGCGGCTCGGGTTCGGGGGGCTGCACCTCGAGCTCGGGCGGTACGGGCGCCGTCTCCGACGTCGGGATCGGAGCCTCGGGCTCCTGCTCCGCGGGCTTGCGGTACAACGGGTCGAGGCGCGCCGCGAGGGGCGCGTAGACCGGATCGTCGAGGTCTACCTCGCCATTCGACGGGACCTCGGGCATCTCGAACTCGGGCGGGAGCTCGAGGTCGGGTGCGGGTTGTGACGGCGGCTGGACGGTCATTCGTTCCTCACATCAGGCTGGTGGCGCGGCGGAGCTCGTCGCCGTTGGGCAACGCTGGCCGCGGCGGCAAACCGCCCATGCCGCCGGGGTACTGACCCATGGCGCCGGGCGGGGGGAGCATCTGCTGCATTTGGTCGGTGCCCATCGCGGAGGTGAGCCCCTGCTGTTGCGCCTGGTCGATCGGCGCGTGGATCACGGAGGCGATGAGCTGCTGAATCTCGATCTGCAGCTGCTGCAGCTCGGGGATCCGCACCTGCGCGTCGGGCAGGGTCAGCATGTCGCCGATCGACGACGAGGTCATCGACATGAAGCGCTGTAGCGCCTCCGGGAGCGTGTTCGTCGAGCGCGTGCCCATGACTGCCCTGCCCTTGCGTCAGCGCTCGAAGCGCGTGGTGATCTCGAACGACACCGTGGTGTCGGTGGTGGCCGCCTCGATGGCTTCCTCGCGCGTGGCGAACGGGCCGATCTCGGTGGTGCACACCGCGTCCTCGACGAGCACGCGGGCGTAGAAGCACTCGGCCAGGTCGGGAACGTCGGACGGCACGACCTCGAGGGCCGTGCCGTCCTCGTTCTCGGCCGCCGCTGGTGTCTCTGCGGCGGTGGCCATCAGTTGGCCTTGAGCGGCTTGGGCTCCTTGATGGCGCCCTTCGCGTGCGGGTCGTTGCCGTGCTGGCCGGTGGTGGTGTGCCCCTGCTTGATGATCGGGGCGGAACCGGTTGAGCCGAGCTTGGGTTCGGGCATGGTGCTCTCCTTGCGGGTTGCTCAGTCGTCGCAGTCGACGCCGAGGGACGGGAGGTGGTGCGTGACGTCCGCCGACGAGGCGCCGGGGACGTGCAGGTTGTCGAGGTCGTCCATGCGGCGGCCGTCGATCGAGCGGCGATAGCCGAAGCCGGTGTCGCCGGGGCCCTCGTAGTTCACGGGCCGCTGGTCCGGGTACTCGCTGCCGAGCCCGTTGTTGCGGGGGGTGCCCATCGGTGTCTCCTTGGTCAGCGCCGTTGGCGCTGGTTCGGGGGGTTGAACTGGCCGGCGGCCTGCAGCTTGCGGATCCGCTCGGTGATGCGGCGGCGCCCCGGGAACCGGAGCAGCTCGAGCACGGCCTCGTTGTCGATGGCGCCGAGGCCGAGCAGCGTCATGCCCATCTGCGCGCGAGCGTTCGGCGAGGTCGGCAACGACGAGCCGCCGACGATGTGCAGCCGGAACCGGAGCGGGAGCTCCTTGCTCGAGCCAGGCAGGTACCAGTGGTTGGCCTGCAGCGCCTTCACGTTGCGCTCGTCGTCGAACCCGAACGCGATGAGCCGGGGCTCGTCGTAGAACTCGGTGATGAGCGATGCCATCTTGTCGCCGGCTTCCGAGAGCGTGTACTCGAGGTTCCGTTGCGCAGCGCGCACGCGTCCGAAACCGGACTCTTGCACGCTGGTCATGACGCCCTCGGCGTTGCGGCCACCAGGCATGAAGCCCTGGTTGATGGCCGTGAGCCCCGAGATGTTCTCGATCGACCCTCGGTAGAACGTGAGCATGTCGCCCGCGATCTGCGGGTGCGGCTGCGGTGGCGGCATCCAGCCTGCCTGGCCCTCGCCGGTCTTGGTGAGGCGGACGCCCGGCTTGTTCGGGATGCGGGTGCGGGAGATGCCCGACTGCGCGTCCTCGAGGAACACCGGGTTGCCGGTCAGCCAGATGTTGTGCTCGAGCGCAGCGAGGATGCGGTTGATCGACGTCTGCGCCGACGCGAGCAGCAGCACCAGCGAGTCGCTGTAGATGTCGCCGGTGTCCATCGGCACGTACCGGGCGTAGGGGTGCTGGCCGTGCTCGAAGAGCTCGACGGCCGGGTGGTCGAACAGCACCTGGTTGCCGCACACGACGATGCAGCGCCAGGCGTCGATGAGGCGCCCGTCGCTGTCCCGGCCGTGCTTGCGGATCCAGGCCTCGAACACCGTGACGACGTCCTGCTCGTCGGTCGACGAGAGGCCCCGGCTCTGGCCGGGGATACCCCACCGGGTCGAGCCACCTGGGGTGGCGCCCGGTGTGGCGAGCGGGGTCGCCGGCACACCGCGTTCGTCGAGGTGCGTGGGCGCCATCTCGACGTCTTGGCGCCACGAGCGCTGGGGATCGATCTTCGCCGCGGAGCCCGGCCAGCGCCGGTCGAGCTCCTGGATGGTGATGTTGCTCACCTCGACGAAGTGGTTGACCTGGTCCCAGCGGCGCGCCGCGGGGTCGAGGTACAGGGTGAACGGGTCGACGCGGCGTTGCGTGACGTCGCCCATGCCACCCGCGAGGGTGGCATCCCATCCGGTCTTGAGGAACCCGATCCCGTAGGTGAACGCGTCGAACAGCATCACCTCGAGGTCCGACGAGAAGCGGTTGTTCTCCCACGCCGCTTGCATCGCAGCCTGCAGGTCGTCGGCCAGGATGCCCATGAGCTCGGCGTACTGGCTGAGGTCAGGGTCCGCCGGGGTGGCCTCGTAGGTGGGGCGCGAGTCCGACACCCATCCGACCATCGACGCGACGACCGGAAAGAGCCACGGGAGCTCCGGGTTCGGCATCCACCGATCGCGCGCCGAGCTCCACGTGCGCCCATGCAGGAGGTGGTATGCCCGGTACCACTGCTGGATCAGCGAGCGCCGATGCTGGCGGGCCCGCTGGAAGAGCTCGGTGACCTGCTGCACGACCTGGTCCTGGTCGGAGGCGACGGCGATTTCCATCTTCGTCCTTCCGGTCAGGCGTAGAACTTCGTGTCGAGCTGGCCGCTCGACACGAGCTCACGGTTGGTGGCATCGAGGCCGGCGTCGGTCCGCCCGAACGCGGCATCTCGGTCGCCCGGCTCGACGACCGTGTAGTTGGCCGGGATGCCGGTGTCCTCCTCGTAGCGTTCGGACGCCTCTCGGGCCTTGCGCTTGAAGTCCTGCATCGACGACACGGGCTGGCCGAGCGCCCGGTTCCAGTGCTCGCGGACCGCGCTCGCGCGCATGATCGAGATGCCGTAGACCCGCTTCATGGCCGCACCGCAGTTGATGCATGGGTCCTCGAGCACCTGCTTGGGCTCGGCGTTCGTCTCGCTCTTCGTGGTGCCACAGGTCCGGCACCGGTACTCGTAGCGCAGCGACATGGTCAGGCCTCGTGCGTGCCTTCGACGCCCCGCGCCTCCCGCGCTGCGGTGCGCGCCTCGAGGCACGCGAGCGCGCACCGAAGGTGGGCGATCGCCTCGGCGTTCTCCGCGCAGGCGAAGCGGCCGCCGGACGCTGTCTCGTAGAAGCTCAGGCGCTGCAGCGCGGCGTCGATCACCGTCTCCACGAACGCGCCGTTGGGCTCGCTGCGCTCAGGCCCACGGCCGAGGGGCCCGTCCTGCCATCGGATGATGAGGCCGGTGCCGAACGCCTCGCCGCCGGCGGGGTTGCCGTCTCGATCGAGCTTGTTGCTGACGGTCAGGGTTTGGAGCATCAGATCGTGTCCGGGGTGTAGGGCTCGGAGTCGTCGGGCTCTTCACCGAAGGGATCGGAGTTGGCGCCGATGACGTCCGGCAGGGGGTCGAGGTAGTGGGTCGTCAGCGCGATGGCGAGCGCCATCACGGTGTCGTCGTTGGGTTCGCCGTTGGCGTTGCCGAACCGGCCGTCGGGGAGCTGCACGTAGTTGCGCATCTCCGAGAAGGTGTGCGGGTCGTGGATGACCAGGCCGATGCCCATGGTCTGGCCGTTGTGGACGTACGAGCGGGTCCGCTCGATGGCGGCGCGCTTGGTGTCGTCGCTGGTCACCCAGCCGTAGGTGTGGCTCTTGCCCTGCGTGCGGGCGAACCGCTTGGTTTTCCACACCTTCGGGTAGCGCATGGCGCGGAGCCAGCCGGTGGTGATGGCGCCGGCGCCGAACACCTCGGGCGCGATGGTGGCGGTGTTGAAGAAGAGCCCGAGCTTGAAGAGCTCCTGGCCGAAATCCTCGCCATCGATGCGCTGGCGGAACACGGCGACCTGCTCGAGCGTGCGCCGGTTGATGACCTGCGCGCAGGCGAAGTCGCCGCGGCCGGGGACCTTCGCCGGGTCGCCGCCGATCTGGTAGACGGCGTCCCTATCGCCGGGCCGCTTGAACAGCTTGAGCGGCCCGCGCGGGTCGGGCACGAACGTGACCTTGTCGCCGTCTCGGTCGAGGCGACCCTGCGCGAAACGGGCGAGCGGCTTGTAGACCTCGCGCAGCTTCGGCTCTGAGAAGACGTTGTTGCCGGACGCCTGGAACGCTTCCTCGGGCTCGGTGGGGTACTCCTGCATCCGCAGGCCCTCGTCGCCGTTGCAGAGCTCGAGGTGGCAGTAGCGGAGCCACGCGAGCTGGTCGTCGTCGAGCTTGAACGCCTGGGCGATCGTGCGCTCGTACTCGGTGCGCTTGCCGATCACCGACGAGATGCCGATGACCGAGGCGCGGTACCCGGGGTCCTCCCACCAGGGGACGAACACGGGGGCGTACTCGCTGCCCGAGTTGGGGTCGGATGCGCGCAGCCATTCCCGGTGGAAGAAGTCGCCGACGCCGTTGGCGGTCGACTCGAGCGCGATCATCGTGAGCGGCCGCTGCGGGACCGCCTGGCGCAGACCGCCCCAGGTGATCGTCGGGGCGGGCCAGTGCGCGACCTCCGAGGCGTGGAGGATGTTGAGGGTCTTGGATCGCCCGGCGCCCTTGTTGCCGGCGGTGGCGATCTTCATGGACGACCGGTTCTCGACCCACGCGAGGTGGTTGGCGGAGCGGTGCTTGAGCTTGTAGAGCCCCTCGAACGGGCCCGTCTCGTGGAACGTGTGCGCCATCGAGAGCAGGTGCTCCGAGGCGTCGTTCTCATGCGTGATGGCGAGCGCCGAGCTGTTCGGCTTCACGAAGCACAGCGAGTACGCCACCGCGCCGGTGATCGTCGAGTACCCGACCTGGCGGGCCTTGAGCGTCAGCGTGCGGATCCTGCCGGTCTTGGCCAGCTGCGCGTCGGCGATCGCCAGCCATCGCTGCTGCGCGACCTTCGGCCGCAGCGGGATGGTGTTGAAGTCCTTGTCGACGATCCAGAGCTGTCGAACCAGCGGCTCGAGTCGCATCTCGTCTACCCGTCCTGGTCGAGCTCCTCTGCTGTCGTCGGGGGCGCGAACTGCTGCTCGAGCGGCTCGCGCATCGCTGCTGCGATCTGCTCCCATTGCGCTCGGAGCTTGGCGGCGTCGCCGTCTTGCTCGCTGGGCGCGACGGCCGTGCGCATGGCCGAGTTCATCGACGTGCCGAGGAGGCGGATCTTCGTTGGCGTCGAGCCGTGCACGACGAGGAACTCGAGCTCGTCGAGGGCCTTGTTGACGATGCGGCGCATCCGGTCCCGTACCTCGGGGTCGGTGGCGATGAGCTCGGCCATGGCCGCATCGAGCGTGCCGGGCGCGTCACGCTTCTTGGCCACGCTGCTGCCTCCGCATCGGCGCGAACACCTGCACGATCAGCTGCGTCTCGGGGTGGTCCGTGACGGGCATGGCCTGGTACTTCTGCGCCTTGTCGACCTTCATGGTCAGCACCAGGTCGCCCCACTCGGTCGTCGACACCCTCGGCCCGTGGGCGGAGAACGTGGCGATCTGCTCGAGCACGGCGTCGCTGCCGTCGACGAGCACGGGCCCGGGCGGCTTGTCGCCGGCGACCTCGCCGATCGGGCGCACGTCGCTGACGTCGATGTCCTTGACGCTGGCCGGCTTCCGCGGCGCGCGCTTGGCGGGTGCGCGCTTGGCCGGTTTCTTCGCCGCCTTGGTGGCCTTGCGCGGCGGTTTCGCCGCGGCGGTCACCGGAGCAGGCCGAGCTCGATGCCCGGGTCTTCGTCAGCGCCGATGACGAGCGTGCCCGGTCGGATCTGCTCGTCGGGGATCGCGGCATCGGTCCAGTCGGGGAGGTCGGGCGGCATCTCGAAGCGGTCGAGCGAACGGTCGGCGTCGGGCTCGTCGTCGGGCATGACGTACTGCACGGGCGCCGGCGGGCGGAGCGCCTGGGCGAGCTCGACGGCGGCGCTGCGCTGCTCGCTGGCCACGTCGTGCACGATCAGCTGGATGGCCCGGGCCTGCGCCTCGACACCGTCGAGTTGGCCGGCCACCAGGCCTGCGGCGAGCGACTCCCACCGGCGGTCGCTTTCGCGCCGGTCCTTCGACGCGACGTAGTTGAGGACGCCCACCAGGACGACCAGGGCGACGATGACGACGAGCATGACGGGCTCCTGGGGGAAATGGCGAGAGGCCGGACCCAGTGGGCCCGGCCTCTCTTCTCGAAGTGGGACTTCGGCTCAACAGCCGGGTAAACCCCGACACCTTGGCAGTCGGCTCCATCGTGGATCGTCACCCTGAGAGCCCGAAGCTCTGAGGTTCCCCACATCGGCCTGGTTCGCCCGGCCCTCGGTCCCTGTCTGGCAGTCAGGAACGACTCGATCGCACCGACACGAGTCGCAGAGTGAACGAATGTTCCCAACTCGGGTGGCCGGTGTCAAGTACCCCTTGGCCGAAATCAACGGTGGGCCGCCGACCCCCAGCCCGAGAGAGAGG
>CAZDAO010000026.1:0-17940 GCA_964503015.1 uncultured Nocardioides sp.
CAAGTACCTCACCGTCACCGAGCCCTACAAGATGAAGGACGAGTCGCAGCGCGAGCGGCTCTCGACCGTCCTGCACGTCGCCGCCCAGTGCGTGAGCGACTGCAACACCCTGCTCTCCCCGTTCCTGCCCCACTCCGCCAACCAGGTGCATGCGGCGCTGGGCGGTGACGGTGAGTTCATGCCGATGCCGCGCATCGAGCAGGTCGACGAGCTCGAGCCCGACAACGGCGCCGGCCACACGTCGTACTCCATCATCACGGGCGAGTACTCCGGCACGCCCGCGTGGGAGTCGCGGCCTGTGCGGGTCGGCGCCCCGGTCGCGAAGCCGACACCGATCTTCACCAAGCTCGACCCGTCCGTGGTCGAGGAGGAGCTCGCGCGTCTCGGCGGCTGAGCGGTCTGGCTAGTCTCTGCGCATGTCCACTGACGCGACCGCCGAGATGTACCTGCCGCACTTCGTGGTGAAGCAGAAGCTCACCCTGATGATCAACCGCTACGAGATCTCGGAGTCCGACGAGGCGGGCAACCCGGTCCGCCTGATGGCGCTCGCCGAGCAGAAGCGGATGGCGTTCAAGGAGCAGGTCACCTTCTACTCCGACGCCGGCAAGTCGCGTCCGGTCTTCGGGTTCAAGGCGCGCAAGAAGCTCGACCTCAACGCGGGCTACGACATCACCGACGAGGGCGGCGCCCAGATCGGGTTCTTCAGGAAGGACTTCGGAGCCTCGCTGCTGCGCTCGACGTTCCACGTCGAGGGCCCCGGCTACAACGGCACCGGACAGGAGCGCAACCAGGTCGTCGGCCTGTTGCGCCGCTTCACCGACCTCGACTTCCTGCCGATCCACTTCGACTTCGTCGACGCCTCGGGCAGCCCGCTGTTCTCGGTCGAGCGCAAGATGTCGATCGGCGACCGCTACCGCGTCAGCGTGCCGGACCAGCGCGTCGACTTCCGGGTCGCCGCCGCGATCGCGGTCGGGCTCGACGCGCTGATGTCGCGCTGAGGCCTGGGCCGTGATGTACCCCGAGGTCCGGGCGGCGGTCGCCGCCGACGCCGGCCCCGACCTGCGGGCGCCCGGGTTCGACCTCGCTGCCCACCGCGAGGAGGTCCGTCTCCTCAACCTCGGCCAGCCCCGCGAGGACGTGGCCTCGGTGGAGGACGTCGATGCCGACGGCGTCCCGGCCCGCCTCTACACGCCCGCCGACCCGCTCGAGGGTCTGGTCGTGCACGCGCACGGCGGCGGGTTCGTCCTCAACGACGTCGACGTGCACGACGCGGTGGTCCGGCGCTTCACCAACCGGCTCCGCCGCCGGGTGCTCAGCGTGGACTACCGGCGTCCTCCGGAGGCGAGGTTCCCGGCTGCCCCGGACGACCTGGACACGGTGGTCGGCTGGCTGCGCCGCGAGGGCCCGGCGGGACCGTACGCCGCCCACGGCGACTCCGCAGGCGCCAACCTCGCCCTCGTCGCGGCGCTGCGCAACCCCGGCTTCTTCCACGCGGTCGCGCTCATCTACCCCTTCCTCGACCCCCGCGCGGGCTTCGCGTCCTGGTCCGAGGGCGCCGCCTCGGGGTTCGACCGGTCCGAGGCGGACTGGTACTGGGAGCAGTACGCGCGCAGCGAGGCCGACTACGACGATCCCGACCTCGCGCCGCTGCTCTCCGACCGGCTGCACACCCTGCCGCCGACCTTCGTGGCGACCGCCGAGCACGACCCGCTGCGCGACGAGGGGGAGGAGCTCGCCCGCCTGCTCGCCGAGGCCGGCGTGGAGACCGTGGGCATCCGGTGCCTGGGGCAGGTCCACGGGTTCTGGCGCCGCGCCGAGCTCACCGCCTCCGAGCCGCTCGTGCGCCAGGTCGCGGGCTGGCTCGACCAGCACCTGGTCTGAGGGTGGCGCCGTGAGTCCCGCCGTGGTCGTGCACTTCCATCCCGGCTGGCGGCACGGAGGCGGCACGGTCGTCGAGTCCATCGCGGCCGACGGCGCCTATCGCAGCCAATGGGTGACCGGCACGTCCAACGGCGGTCTGACCGCCCACCCCGGGGGCCGGAGATGGGAGTGGGAGAGCAGGCTCTTCGCCGGGCGGTACGACGACGCCGATCCCGCGGTGCGACCCGTCTACGGGGCGTGGAGCCGACGCGACGACCCCTACGGCGCCTCGCCCCGGTTCGGCTCGGCGTACCTCCGCCTGCGGCCCTCGGTCCTCCCGCGAGCCACGTTCTGCTGGCCCGACAGTGTCTTCGAGCCGGAGGTGGTCGGCGGCCAGGAGCGGCTCGCCGAGCTCTGCGCGCTGGCCGACGCACGCGTGCTCGACCGCGAGCTGCTCCCTGCGAGTGCCGCCGACCTGCCTCTCGACGACCCGCTCAACGACTACGTCGAGGCCCACGTCCACGGCGGCCTGGACCTGGTCAGCGACGTCGAGGCGGTCGTCGTCGACCCGAGCGACGCCGACGAGCACGCGACAGCGCTGGCGGCCCTCGGGTGCCCGGTCGAGACCCACCCGGGCTACGAGGTGACCGCCGACGCGATCGACAGGGACTACCGCAGCGACGTGCCGGTCGAGCTCGCCCGTCACCTCGGCGGTGTGGTCACGCCGGCCCGACTCGCTGCCGCCCAGCGCTCGGGCGCGCACGACCCGCAGGCCGTCAAGTGGCTCTGGCACTGCCTGGCCCGCTTCGGCCGCCGCTGAGGATCGGCCGGGCCGCTGAAGGCGGCGGATGTCATGTGCCGCCACCTCCGGACAAGGCCGTCCGAGACGGCGTCCCCGCCCTCTGGAAGGATTGTGGCCATGCGCGTTCACCTGGGTTCCGACCACGCCGGCCTCGAGCTGAAGGACCACCTGATGACCTGGCTCGTCGACCACGGCTACGAGCCGGTCGACCACGGTCCGTTCGTCTACGACGCGCTCGACGACTACCCCTGCTTCTGCCTGCGCGCGGCCGAGGGCGTCGCCGGCGACCGGGCGGAGGGGCTCGACAGCCTCGGGGTGGTCATCGGCGGCTCGGGCAACGGAGAGCAGATCTCGGCCAACAAGGTCGAGGGCATCCGCTGCGCCCTCGTCTGGTCCGAGGAGACCGCCGCCCTCGCCCGCGAGCACAACGACGCCAACGTCGTCTCGGTCGGCGGGCGGATGCACTCCGTCGAGGACATGACCCGGTTCGTCGAGGTCTTCCTCACCACCCCGTTCAGCAACGACGAGCGCCACGTGCGCCGCATCAGCCAGGTCTCGACCTACGACGAGACCAAGGAGCTGCCGCCGCTCCCGGAGTCGGCGCTGCGCGGGCCGGATGCCTGAGGGCCACACCCTCCGCCGGCTCGCCGACGACCTCTCCGCCGCGTTCGCCGGTCGCCGGGTCCGCGTCTCCTCGCCCCAGGGGCGCTTCGCCGCCGACGCCGAGCAGCTCGACGGCTCGGTCCTGCTCGGAGCCGACTCCGTCGGCAAGCACCTCTTCGTGGAGCTCGAGGGCGATCGGTTCGTCCACGTCCACCTCGGGCTCATCGGCCAGTTCGACGTCCACCCCGACGTCGACGTCGTACCAGCGCCCGTGGGCGCCGTGCGGCTGCGCCTCGTGACGGTCCCCGGCGACGGGCACCCGACGGCGTACGCCGACCTGCGCGGGGCGATCGTCTGCGACCTCATCGGCGTGGCGCGGCGCGACGAGGTCCTGGCGAAGCTGGGCCCCGACCCCCTCCGGCCGGACGCCGATCCCGACGTGGCGTGGCGCCGCATCTCGAGGAGCCACCGGCCGATCGGCGACCTGCTGATGGACCAGAAGGTGCTCGCCGGGGTCGGCAACGTCTACCGCGCCGAGGTGCTGTTCCGGCACCGCATCCACCCCCTGCGCCCGGGCGAGACCCTGCGGGTCGGCCAGTGGCGGTCGATGTGGGCCGACCTCGTCGCGCTGATGGCCGAGGGCGTCCGCTCCGGCCGCATCGACACCGTGCGCCCCGAGCACACGCCCGAGGCGATGGGCCGGCCGCCACGCAAGGACGACCACGGCGGCGAGGTCTACGTCTACCGTCGCACCTCGATGCCGTGCCTGGTGTGCGGCTCGGCCGTCCGCACGGGCGAGCTCGTGGGACGCAACATCTTCTGGTGCCCCCGATGTCAGCCGACCTTTCGGTCCCGGGCCGTACGATCTGCCACCAACACCCCTGAGACGTCGCGAGGAGCTCGGCCATGAGTTCTTCCGTGGAGCGCCGCACCAACACCCGCACTGGCGCGCGGCTGGGCGACGCCCTCGGCCGGGTGGTGCCCCGCGGTTCACGGATGCTCCTGACGCTGGTACTCGCCACCGTGCTGGTCGGCGTCGCCATCTGGCAGCTCGAGGACTGGGTCCCGCTGGTGGCGCTGCTCGTCCCGCTCGTCGTCTCGAGCCTGGTGCTCGGCCCCCGGCAGCTGCCGTGGTTCGTGGTCTTCGTGCTGCTCGTGCTGGCGATCACGGTGCCGACGCAGGACATCACCATCCGCACCTCCGTGGCCGTGGTCATCATGTTCGGCCTCGGCTTCCTGGTCCTGCTGTCGTCGTTCCGCCGCTCGCGCCTCGGCGTGGCAGGCATCCAGGGCGAGCAGATGTTCGTCGACCTGCGTGACCGCATCCTGCGCCAGGGCGGCATCCCGGCGCTGCCGCCCGACTGGTACGCCGCTGCCGAGCTCCGCTCCGCCGGGGGCACGCCGTTCGCCGGCGACTTCGTGGTCGCCTCGCGGGTCGGCGACCGGCTCGAGGTTGCGGTGGTCGACGTGTCGGGCAAGGGACAGGGCGCCGGCACGCGCGCCCTCCTCCTCTCCGGTGCGCTCGGCGGCCTGCTGAGCGCGCTGCCGCCGAGCGAGTTCCTGCCGGCGGCCAACACCTTCTTGCTGCGGCAGGACTGGGACGAGGGCTTCGCGACCGCGATCCACCTCTCCCTCGACCTGCGGACCGGCCACTACGACCTGCGCTCGGCCGGCCACCCGCCGGCCGCGGTGCGTCACGCGGGGTCGGGCCGCTGGGAGGTGGTCGAGACCGAGGGGCCGGTGCTCGGTCTCATCGACGACGCCGTCTACGCCGCCACCTCCGGTGAGATGCGCTCGGGTGACGCGCTGCTGCTCTACACCGACGGCATGGTCGAGTCCCGCAACCGCGATATCAGCCTCGGCATCGACAAGATGCTCGGCCAGTTCGAGCGGCTCCTGCGCGGCGAGTTCGAGGGGGGCGCCTCCCGGCTGGTGGAGGCACTGGGCTCGCGCAACGACGACGCCGCGCTGCTGCTGGTCCACCGGCGCTGACCCGGGACCGTCACCGCGAGTGCGGCGGGGCGTCCGGGTTGGGGACCGTGCTCACGCGTGTGGCACCATGACTCCCGCACCGGCGATGGCGACGTCGACCGGGGCGCGCGGATGTAGCTCAATGGTAGAGCCCCAGTCTTCCAAACTGGCTACGCGGGTTCGATTCCCGTCATCCGCTCCCAGCAGGCCCGCGCGTCCGCCCGAGGTGGACCGCGGGGGCCGGTTGGGCGGGGCGTAGCGTAGTGGCTAGCGCGCCTGCTTTGGGAGCAGGAGATCGCAGGTTCGAGTCCTGTCGCCCCGACCGGTCGGACCGCGCGCGGGCGTGATTCGGCCTGTGCCCGGCCCGTCGATAGACTGACGAGGTTTGCGGCCGCCGGCTTCCCCCGTGCGTGCGACCGCGCCCAGTCCCGTACGACCCACGTGGTCCCCCACTGACCTTCAGCACCAGGAGACATTTGTGAAGAGCGCCGTCGAGACCTTGAGCCCGACCCGGGCCAAGCTGACCGTCGAGGTGCCCTTCGAGGAGCTCAAGCCGAGCCTCGACGCGGCGTACCAGAAGATCGCGAAGCAGATCAACGTCCCCGGCTTCCGCCGTGGCAAGGTCCCGCCGGCGGTCATCGACCGCCAGATCGGCCGGGGCCCGGTCCTCGACGAGGCGATCAACGCCGTCGTGCCGCAGCAGTACATGGCCGCGCTCCAGGAGCACGACCTCGAGCCGCTGGCCCAGCCGGAGATCGAGGTGACGAAGTTCGAGGACAACGAGTCGCTCGAGTTCACCGCCGAGGTCGACGTCAAGCCCGACTTCGAGCTCCCCGACTACGAGGGCCTCGAGGCCAGCGTCGAGGACATCGAGATCACCGACGCCGACGTCGAGGAGCAGGTCGAGGCGCTGCGTGAGCGCTTCGGCACCCTCGTGCCGGTCGAGCGCGCGGCCGCCGACGGCGACTTCGTGACCATCGACCTGGTCGCGGCCAAGGACGGCGAGACCGTCGAGGGCGGCGAGGTCACCGGCATGTCCTACAAGGTCGGTCGCGGCGGCATGATCGACGGTCTCGACGAGGCCCTGCTCGGCCTGTCCGCCGGCGAGGAGAAGACCTTCGACTCCGAGCTCGTCGGAGGCGACCTGGTCGGCGAGCCGGTCCAGGTGACCGTCAAGGTGACCGCCGTGCAGGAGCAGCAGCTTCCCGAGGTCGACGACGAGTTCGCACAGCTCGCCTCCGAGTTCGACACCGCCGACGAGCTCGTGGCCGACGTGCGCGAGCGTCTCGGTCGCGGCAAGCGCCTCGAGCAGGCCGCCGCCGCCCGTGACGCGGTCCTCGAGGCCCTGCTGGAGAAGGTCTCCATCCCACTGCCCGAGGTCATGGTGACCGACGAGCTCAACGCCCGCCGCCAGAACGTCGAGCAGCAGCTCGGCTTCGCCGGCATCACCATGGAGAAGTACCTCGAGGACGAGGGCCAGACCCAGGACGAGTTCGAGGCCGACCTCGAGCGCCGGGTCCGCGACGCCGTCGCCGCCCAGTTCATCCTCGACAAGATCGCGAAGAAGGAGGAGTTCGGCATCGACCAGGCCGAGCTCTCCGAGCACCTCGTGCGGCGCGCCCAGCAGTCCGGCCAGGACCCGCAGGAGTTCGCCAACCACATGTTCGAGCACAACCACATCCCCGAGCTGGTGCAGGAGATCCTGCGCGGCAAGGCGCTGGCGACGATCGTGGAGTCCGCGACCGTCAAGGACGCCTCGGGCAACGTGGTCGAGCTGAAGAACCTGCGTCCGGACGGCACCATCGGCGAGCCCGAGGCTGCCGAGTCGGCCGAGGCCCCGGCCGAGGAGAAGGCGGACGACGAGGCCTGAGCCCTCCTCCGCACCCGTACGACACGACCGGCGTCCACCCCTGGGTGGGCGCCGGTCGGCGTCTTCCACGACGCCGGGTCGTCGCATGCCCGGGCGGCCCCCGCCGCTGAGGGTACGATCGCCCGGGCCGGTCGCGGGGACCGGCGGCGGGGCCGGGGGAGACCGAGGGGGTCGAGGGCGTGAGCAGTCACGACGCGTGGCGTCCACCTGCCGACACCCCACCGCCCACCGAACGCCTGGCGGGGTACGACGACCTCGTGGTCGTCGGGCGCGGCGGCGAGTCCGTCGTCTACCGCGCGCGCGAGCCCCGACTGGGCCGCGACGTCGCGGTCAAGGTGCTGCTCGTCGACGACGCCGAGAGCTCGGCACGGTTCGCCCGCGAGATCCAGATCACCCTCGGGCTCGGCCGCCAGCACCCCAACATCGTGACCGTCCTCGACACCGGCACCACCGAGTCCGGTCGCCCGGCGATCGTCATGGAGTACTACGACGGCGGCACCCTCGCCGACCGGCTGCGCGAGCGCGGCCCCTTCCCGCCCGAGGACGTCGTACGGATCGGACTGGTCCTCTCCGACGCCCTCGCCTTCGCCCACGCGCAGGGGATCCTGCACCGTGACGTCAAGCCCCAGAACGTCCTCGTGCTGCCCACCTCGTGGGTGCTGGCCGACTTCGGCATCGCGCGCCTGGCCGACGCCGACCACACCTCCTCGGTCGAGGCGTTCACCTACCGCCACGCCTCCCCACAGATCCTGGACGGGCACCCGCCGACGCAGGCCGACGACATCTGGTCGCTCGGCTCCACCCTCTACACCCTCCTGGAGGGCCGTACCCCGTTCTCGAGCGAGGACCCGGACGACGACTCCGCGCTGGCCTACCTCCGCCGGGCCCGCACCGAGCCGCCGCGGCCCTTCTCCACCGATCCCGGCGAGCTGGGTGCGGTGATCTCGCGCTGCCTGGTCAAGGACGTCTCGGCACGCTGGTCCACGGTGCACGAGGTCCACGAGGCGCTCTCCCGCCTGCGCCATGCTGCGTGGCAGCCCGGGCGTGCGGCCGCAGCCACGTCGGCTCCGGCGGTCGCTGCGGTCCGGGGAGCTCTGGCGGACCCGGCCGCGCCGTCGGCGCCACCGGCTCCGCCGAACCGGGACGCCACCCGCCGCCGTCGCCGGGACGAGGTCCCCCAGGGCCCGACGGGGCAGCCCGGCACGGACGTGGCGCCACCGGCCGCACCGGAGCCGCGGCGGACACCCACGCCGCACGAGCACACCCACCTGCGCGGCGACCCCGCCGACCCCGTCGACCCCGCCGACCCCGGCGACCGACGCGAGACGGGCGCCGCGCCACCGCGACGGCGTCGTGCGGTCCTGCTGCTCGGTCTCGCTGCGGTCGCGGTCGGCGCGGTCCTCGGCATCGCAGGCTCGGTGCTGCGCGAGGACGCCCCGGCCGACGAGCCCACCCGGGTCGCCCCCGAGGACCTCGTCGTCGACGAGGGCGGAGCCCAGCCTGACGTCGCAGATCCGGACCTCGACTTCCGGATGGTCGACCTGCGCCAGCGTGCCGGTGAGGTCACCGTCGAGTGGACCGACCCCAGCGACGGGGTCGCGTCGTTCCACATCGTGCAGACCAGTCCGCAGCGCGGACCGGTCCAGGACTTCCCGGTCGGGTCGACCCGCGCCACCTTCACCCTGTCCCAGCCGCCGGGCTACACCTGCTTCGTGATGGTGGCCGTGATGCCCGACGGTGCCTACGGCCAGACCAGGCAGCGCTGCGTCACCCTCACCTGACGAACACCGAGGGGTCGAAGGGCCACCACCAGCGACGCCAGACGGGCAGCGCGGCCCGTGCGGCTCGTCGTACGTCGCGCAGTGCGGTGCCGGGATCGGCGTCCACGGTGCCCGACGGCGCGAAGGCCGAGCGCTGGGTCGTCGCGGCGAGGTCGTGCACCGCCAGGGTGCCGATCCGGTCGGCCGCCAGGTCGGCCACCTGGTCGGCGGTCAGGTGGGCGGAGATCGGCACGCCGGCGAGGCGAAGTGCGTCTCGGCCCTCCGCCCACGCGCCGGCCGCGCCGCGGCGCCGGTGACGCGCGGACCGCAGCGTGCGGGCCGCGAGGAGCGCTGCGAGCACCGCCAGCACCGAGGCGCCGGCGGCGGCGGCCACCGTGCGCACCGGCCTGCCTTCGTCGGCGGGCGCGGACGGCCGCGGCTGGTCGCCCGCGTCGCCGGGGCCCGGGACGGGGGTCTCGTCCGCCCCGTCCCCGGGGCCCTGGTCGTCGCCGTTGCCGCGCTCCACGATCTCCTCCGACTCAGGCGCGCGGCGTGCGTCGGTCGGCGAGAAGGCGACCCAGCCGAGGTCCTGGAAGTAGACCTCGGCCCACGCGGTGGCGTCTCCCGCCGTCACGGTCCAGCGATCGTCGCCGTCCGTCTCCTCGGCCGGATCGAAGCCGACGACGACGCGCGTCGGGAGCCCGTTGTGCCGGGCGAGGAGCGCGAACGACGTCGCGAACTGCTCGGCGGTGCCGACGCGCGCACCCGGCGTGCCGGGCTCGCCGAGCAGGAAGGTCGCGATGCGCCACAGCTGCGAGCCGGACACGGCGCTCGCCGACAGGCGGCCGCGCTCGTGGATCGCCCGCTCGATCGCCACGGCCCGGTCGTAGGGCGTGACGGCGCCCTCGACGACCCGGTCGGCGAGGGCGCGCAGCGGCTGCGGCAGCCTCGGCAGGGCGAGGTAGGGCGCGATGGCGTCGTCGTAGGGGACGGTGGCGCTGCGGAGGCGCGCGGTGTCGGGGGCGTCGGCCACTGCGGTGACGGAGTAGGAGACGCCGCTCACGGTGGCCGGGCCGGTGCCGTCCGCACCCACCGCACCCTCCGCATCCTCCGCCCCCTCCTCGAGGGGGAGGTAGAGGTTGCCCGACACCGGCTCGAGGAGCGCGTCGCGCAGGCTCACCGACGTGGGCCAGCCCGGGCTGGGCAGCCAGCGTCCGGTCAGGTCGACGACCGTCACGTCCGCGGTCCACGTCCGGGTGCTCGTGCCGAGCAGCGGACGGTCCGCGGCACCACCGGTGGCCTCGGTCAGCGGCTGGAAGCGGCTCCGCGCGGTCCACTGCGTCCCGTCGTAGGTGTCGAGGGTGACCAGGCGCAGGGGCGCGCTCGGTCCGGACACCTCGAGCAGCTCGCGCTCGGGATCGCTCGCCCAGGCGCCCAGCTGGGCGAGCGGGTTGCTGGCGACGACGTCGCGGGCGGGCGGGTCGACAAGCGAGCGCGGCTCGAAGGGCTGGGCCCAGCGCACCGTGGTGGAGACCACCAGCACGCCGGTCGCTGCCAGGGCGGCGAGGAGCGCGAGCGCGATCCTGCGGCCAGCCCGGTGGTGGTGCTCGTCGAGCACCACCCACCCCACCAGCGTGCCGGCCACGAGAGCCGCCGCCAGCAGGCCGCGCGGATCGCCCTCAGCAGTGGTGAGGAGGGCCCCGGCGACGTAGAGCACCAGGGCGCCCGCGACGGGGGCGACCCGCCCGCGTGACCCCACACGAAGCCCCACCAGCAGCGATACCAGGGCGGTGAGCAGCAACGGCCCGACCAGCACGGCCGCCTCCACGGGCAGCGGGCGGGCGGTGGTGAGCAGGCGTGGCACGGCGTCGGCGACCGTGTCGGAGAACGACGTCCCGGCGTCGGCGGCCAGGACGTAGGCGGTCAGCACGAGGAGCGAGGCGAGCACCGCGGACGCGGCCCAGGCCGACACGCCCAACCTCAGCACCGCCCGGCACACCGTCAGCGGCACGATCGCGGCCGCGGCGAGCGCGAGCACCGGGACGGCCCCGCTCCACGCCGTGGCGAGCGAGAGGCTGCCCAGCACGAGGAGTGCTGCGGCCCAGGCGACCGACCAGAGCAGCGGTGTGTGCTCCCGGGGAGGTGTCGCCGGCGGTGCGGTGGTCTCCGGGAGGGGCGGCGCCGGTGCTGTCGCGGCGCTCACCTGTGCCGCCCGTCCCACAGCCGGGCCAGCGCGTCGGAACCGGGGCCGCGCAGCACGGTGGCCGCGCCGACCACGCTCGACGCGGTCGCCGATCCGGGGTCGACCACGCACACCGTCGCATCGAGCGCGCCGCCGAGCGCGAGCGCCACCTCGGCGAGGTCCGCGCGGGCGCCGGTCACGGCCACGGCGACGTCGAGCCCGCGGTGGTCCGCGGCGACGTGCGACCGGTCGGGACCGGCGTCGATCTCGGCGAGCAGCCACTCGAGCTCATGTGCCTCGCGGGGCGGCTGACACGTCGTCGAGCCCGGCACCTCCACGTCATGGCGCCCGCTGGTCGTGCGGAAGCGCAGCGGGTCGCCCGCCTCGACCGCGACGCGGCAGAGCGCGGCGGCGACCTCGACGGCCTCCTCGAAGTCGTCCTCGCCGGCGTAGGACTCGTGACGGTCGTCGAGCAGCACGTGGACGTGGGGCTGCGCCGGGTCGGCGTCCTCACGGACCATGAGGGTCCCGGTGCGCGCGCTGGTGGCCCAGTGGAGCCGGCGCAGGTCGTCGCCGACGGCGTACTCGTGGAGCCCGACCAGGTCGGTGCCGCCCAGCTCCATGCTCTCCGCCCCACCGACCGCGGCTCGCCGGTGCCCGGCGGGCAGGGTGACCAGTGGCACCCGACGGGGCAGCACGCGCAGGCGTACGACGTCGCCCGCCTCCGTCGTGGTCGCCGACAGCCCGCACAGCGACGTGCGCTCGAGGCGCAGTGGGCCGACGTCCACCAGGCCGCGCCGGTTGGTCGGGATGTCGTACGTCGTCTCGGCGCCTCGCGGGTCGAGCCCGAACCGGCCGCCGAGCCGGCCGTCGATGCTCTCGCGCGCGAACGTGCGGACCAGTCCTCCGCGGCCACCGGCCAGGTGCAGTCGCCCGGTGCAGGCCTCCTGGCGCACCACGACCAGCGGGTCGACCGTGCGGTGGAGCTGCACCGCCGGGCGCCGCAGGACGAGGGCGACCTCGACCACGACCAGCGCGACGAGCACCACGCCGAGCGCGGCCACCACGGGGTAGCGCAGCACCAGCCCGGTCGCCGCGAGGGTCAGGCCGATGACCAGGACCCAGCGTCCGCGCGGCGTGGCCGCGGACCAGGGAGTCACGGGCGGTCCGGCTGGGGAGGGGCGACGTCCTCCAGCGCCTGTCGCACGACCGCGGCGCCGGTGTGGCCCTCGAGCAGCGCCTCACGGGTCAGCACCGTGCGGTGCGCCAGGACCGGCTCGGCCAGCCGGCGTACGTCGTCGGGGATGGCGTAGTGCCGGCCGCACGAGGCGGCGTAGGCCTGGACGGCCCGCACGAGCGAGCGCAGGCCGCGGGTGCTGGCGCCGAGGCGGACCCGCCGGTCCTCGCGGATCGCGACGCCGACCTCGCGGGCGTAGGCCAGGATCGGGTCGGCGACGTGGAGCCGCTCCACGAGCGCGGCCAGCCGGGCGATCTCGGCGGGGTCGCTGACGGTGGGCACGTCGTCGACGCGCCCGGCAGTGCTGCCCGGCCGCAGGACGTCGAGCTCGTGGTCGCGGTCGGGGAAGCCGAGGCTGACGCGCACCATGAAGCGGTCGAGCTGTGCCTCGGGGAGCCGGTAGGTGCCGTCGAGGTCGACGGGGTTCTGCGTGGCGACGACCGTGAACGGCTCGGGCACGCGGTGGGCGGTCCCGTCCACGCTCACGGTGTGCTCCTCCATCACCTCCAGCAGCGCCGACTGGGTCTTGGCGGCCGCGCGGTTGATCTCGTCGGCCAGCACGACGTGGGCGAAGACCGGTCCCGGGCGGAAGCGGACCTGGCCGTCGCGGGGGTCGAAGACGCTGGTGCCGGTCACGTCGCTCGGCAACAGGTCGGGGGTGAACTGCACCCGGTGCATCTCCCCGCCCAGGGCCTTGGCCAGCGAGCGGGCCATGGTGGTCTTGCCCGTGCCGGGGAGGTCCTCGACGAGCACGTGGCCGCGGGACAGCACCGCGGTCAGCACCAGGTCGACGACACCGCGCTTGCCGCGGACCGCGACCTCGACGGCGTCGCCGAGGCGTTGGTGGACCCGGCGCAGCTCCGCGACCTCCTGCTCGGTGGTGGCGGCGCTGGTGGCGAGGGTGGTCACGTGTGGTGGCTCCTGGGGTGTGGTGGGACGTCCTGCACAGGTGGCGAGCAGGCGTTCGTCGGGTCAGGGGATCGGGCAGGTCCGGCACAGCGAGTTGCCGGTGTAGGTGCCGTCGTGCCGGGCGCTGCTGACGCTGCCGCCGCTGTTGCTCGCCGTGAAGGTCACCGAGTAGTGGTGCGTCACCATGCCGCCGTCCTGGCTCCGGACGATGCCGTGACTGACCGGGATGTCGAGGGAGGTCGCTCCGCAGGGGATCGATCCCGACCCTCCCCGGATGCCCGCCCCCGACGCGTTGTAGGTGCAGCTGCCCCCGAAGGCGCTCCACGCCGGCGGGGGCGCGAGGGACAGCCGCAACGTGCCGATGCCCTCGTAGCCGGGCCCCTCCCACTGCATCGACTCGCCGGTCACGTGGTCGGCACCACCTCCCGGGAGCGGCTCGACCGGGATGCTCCCGGAGTCGGCGGCGGCGGCCGAGGAGGGAGAGCCGGAGCCGATGGCGTTGACCGCGGTGACCGTGGCGTTGCCGCTGCCGCCGGGGGAGCAGGAGGCGTCGGCGGTGCGGTCGCAGGAGCTGGTCAGGGTGTGGGAGCGGGCACCGGGACCGAGCGTGACGGTCTCGGACCGGGTGCCGGTCGAGACGGTCACGCGGTAGCCGGTGATGGCCGACCCGTTGGCGGGGGCGGCGGCCCAGGACGCGGTGACCGTGTAGGTCGGTGACTGCCAGGTGCCGGCGTAGACGCCCCGGACCGACAGTCCGGGCGCCTGGCCCGGGGCCTCGGCGGGGGTGACGGCGTTGGAGGACGAGGAGGTGGCCGACTCCGACCCGAGGCTGGCGGTGACCCGGAAGGCGACCTGCTCGCCTGCCGCGACCGTCACCACCGCCTGGCGCTGGTCGCCCGGGACCCGGGCGACCTCGGTGCCGTCGGTGGTGGTGACCGCGAACTGGTCGGGCAGGTCGCCGGTGTAGGACCAGCCCACCTGCACCTGGGTGCTGGACACCACCGACGCCTGCACCGACGTGGGCGTGCCGAGGACCGGGTCGGGCTGGGTGGTGACGGTGTTGGAGGCCGCCGAGGTGGCACTGCGCCCGCCGAGGTTCGCGGTCACCACGAAGGACACGCTCTCACCCGGGGTCACCGTGACGAGGGCGCGACGCTCGGACCCGCCGACGGAGGCGAGGGTGCCGCCGCCCGGCGTCGCCACGGCGAAGGAGTCAGGCGTCGGACCGGAGTAGGACCAGTCGACCTGCACCAGCTCGCTGCCCAGGACGGTCGCCCGTACGTCTCCAGGGGTCGCCGGAGTGGGGGTGGGGGTGGGGGTGGGGGTGGGAGTCGCGGTGGGAGTGGTCGGGGTCGCGGTCGGCGTCGGCATCGCCGTGGGGGTGTCGGTGGGGCGGGGCGGCTGGGGCTCGCCGTCGGGGCCGCCGTCGGGGTCGTCGTCGCGGGAGCCGCCGCGACCGCCGTCGCCGTCCTCGGTCTCCGGGGTGCTGGTGGCCTCGGGCTCGCGGTCCTCCGACTCCTCGGTGTCGGTCTCGGTCTCGGCCTCGGGCAGCCGGACGTCCTGCGGGTCGCGCACCGCCTCCTCGTCACCGACCCGCGAGAACTCGCGCGTCGAGCCGTCCTCGCCGACCGCGACGCCGGTGGGCGCGCCGGGGACGTTGATGAGCAGGGTGTCGCCGTCGAGGACCAGCTCGGGGTCCTCGCCGCGCGGCGTGCGGATGGCGGGCCCGGCGAGCTGTCCTCGCGCATCGAGCTGCAGCACCTGCGCCGCGCCGGCGCACGGGACGTAGACCCGGCCGGCGAAGACCTCGGGCCGGCCCGGGGAGGCGCACCCGGAGGTGGCGACCGCCACCTCGGCGAGCCGGCCGTCGGCCAGGACGGCGACCGTCGAGGTCGCGGGCGAGGCGACGGCGGTGAGGTCGGCCGGGGTGCGCAGCGGAGCGAGCAGCGGGCCGTCTAGCGCGTCGGTGGGGGTGCGCACGTCGCGGTCGGTGCCGACCTGCTCGACCACGCCGGGCTCGCTGCCCATCGCGGTGACGCCGACGTCGTGGCCCACCACGACGGCGTCGCCGCGGGTGGCGAGGCGGTGGGCGTCCTGCTCGACGAACTCGGTGCTGGTGGTGGACCACCGCAGTGCGGTCAGGCGGCCGGTGCGGTCGAGGGACCAGAGGGTGCCCTGCCCGTCGACGGCCACGTCGGCGATGCCCCGGCGCTCCACCCAGATGCGCCCGATCTCGTCGGCGGTGACCGGGTCGATCGCGGCGACGGTGTGCTCGGTCCGGTCGACCAGGAACACGGTGGTGCCGTCGGTGAGGGTCTCGGCCGCGCCGCCGCCGGGCACGCCGCGTCGGCCGGCCCGCTCGAGGGTGCTGACGTCGATGGTCGACAGGACGCCCTCGGTGTTGTCGATGACGTAGAGGATGCCGTCGTGCTGGGCCAGGCTCAGGTCGTTGCCCGGCGCGGCCACCGAGCGTCGCACGTCGGCCCGCCCGAGGGCGGGGTTGACCTGGATCACGTCGCCGCTGGGGTCGTCGGCGACCCAGGTCAGCCCGTCGGCCAGCTCGACGGCGGTGCGGCTCAGGCCGTTGCCGAAGAGCACCCCGGCCAGGAGCGAGACCGCCACCAGCACCACGGACAGCTCGGCGGCGCCGCGCGACTGGCGGCGCGAGGCCATGCGTCGCAGTCGCGCGGGGCGCGGCGTACGCCCCGTCGGGGCGCCCGGCGCCCTTCGACCTGCCCGCATCGATCCCCCTCGTCCCACGGCGTCGTCATCCTCACAGACCGGGTGCCCCGCACGCCACGGGCGCAAACAACGCCGCGGAACGTTCCGGTTCAGGCCTCTGACGCGGGCGTCGGGCGGACCCGGGCGGCGCGCTCGACCTCGGCGAGGTCGTCGGCGGTGACCAGACGGACCTCGGCGGTGCGCCGGCCCACCGCGAACCGGACGTTGCTGGCGCGGCCGGCAGGGGAGCGGAACGGGTCGTCGCGGGTGCTGAAGGCCAGCGCGGAGATGGCCTTGATCGCGTCGTCGACGCGTTGCGAGCGCTCGAGGTTCCAGGCGTAGCCGTGCCAGCGCAGCACCCGCTCGTAGATCTCGCGGTTGGTCGGCGGGCGGGGGTAGTCGTCGGTGCCGACCAGCCAGGGCTCGGCGAGCGCGAGGGCGACGTACCACTCGCGGGTGCGCGGCACGAGCCCGGGGGAGGGCGCCGTGGCCGCCTCGTCGCGCGCGAGCCCGTCGGGTGCGGGGGCGACGCGCGGCGCGTGCTGGACGGCCGGTGCGGCGACCTCCACCACGAGGGTCAGGTCCTCCCAGACCTCGGGCTCCACCTCGCGCCCGCGCAGCACCACGAGGTGGTTCTCGCCCTCGTCGAGCAGCAGCGACATGCCCTCGACCAGGGTCACCCGGCGGGCGCCGCCCGGGGCGTCGAAGAGGCTGGCGACCTGCGTCTCGCCGGCGCCATGCCACCGCAGCCGAGCGATCTCCTCGCCGACCTCCAGCGCCCCGAGCAGGCGTGAGACGTGGGGCGCGCAGCGGGGCAGCTCGAGCACCGTGACGTCGAGCGCCCGGTCGGGGTCGTCGGTGCGCACCGCGTGGTGGGGTGCGCGCCCGAACACCAGGCGTTCACCGGTGCCGAGGGTGACCGTGGGCAGGTCGGCCCCCCGCAGCGTGACCCGCAACATGGGCCCGAGTAGACCACACCCCACGCCCGCCGCTCCGCTGTGGGCGAACACGGTGGGTCATCGCGTGGAAGTGTCCGTCCTTCCGGCTAGTGTCGCCAGCGTGAACCAGAACTCCAGCCCAGCCCTCTCGCCTGAGATGAACGGCGCCGGTGGGATGTATGGCCTCGACGACCACATCTACCAGCGCCTCCTCCGCGAGCGCATCGTCTTCCTCGGCTCGGAGGTGCGCGACCAGAACGCCAACGCGATCTGCGCCCAGCTCCTGCTGCTCTCCGCCGAGGACCCGGAGGCCGACATCTTCCTCCACATCAACAGCCCCGGTGGCTCGGTGGACGCCGGCATGGCGATCTACGACACGATGAACTACATCCCCAACGACGTGGCCACCGTCGGCATGGGCCTGGCGGCCTCGATGGGCCAGTTCCTGCTCTGCGCCGGCACCAAGGGCAAGCGCTACGCCCTGCCCCACGCGCGCATCATGATGCACCAGCCCTCCTCGGGCATGGGCGGCTCGGCCTCCGACATCAAGATCCAGGCCCAGCAGTCCCTCCACATCAAGAAGGTGCTGCTCGACCTGATCGCCGAGCACACCGGCCAGAGCGTCGAGCAGGTCGTGGCCGACGCCGACCGTGACCGGTGGTTCACCGCCGAGCAGGCGGTCGAGTACGGCCTGGTCGACCAGGTGATCACCAGTGCCCGCGAGGCAGCCGACGAGGGTCGCCCGGCCCGGAGCAAGGACTGAACATGAACTACTACATCCCGCAGTGGGAAGAGCGGACCTCCTACGGATTCCGCCGCATCGACCCCTACGCCAAGCTCTTCGAAGAGCGCATCATCTACCTCGGCACGCCGATCAGCGACGACGTCGCCAACGCGGTCATCGCCCAGCTCATGTGCCTGGAGACGATGAACCCCGACACCGACATCAGCATCTACATCAACAGCCCCGGCGGCTCGTTCACGGCGCTGACCGCGATCTACGACACGATGAAGTTCATCAAGCCCGACGTGCAGACCGTGTGCCTGGGCCAGGCGGCCTCGGCGGCCGCGATCCTGCTCGGCGCCG
>CAZDAO010000027.1:0-17650 GCA_964503015.1 uncultured Nocardioides sp.
GCCGCGAGGGCAACGGATAGTGCAGTGGCGGCGCAGACGGACAGGTTCATGGCTGCTCCTTGCAGAGGGGTGTGTGGCGAGGTGTTCCACTGACAATGACGCCGTTCCTGGCAATCAGGTTGCTCGTCACCCAATGGCGAGGCCGGAACGCGCAGCGGTGTGCACCGTCGTCGCGAGCGCCTCACTCATGAGTGCCGCATGATCGTGGATGAACTGGTCCCGTCGCAGCGATCAGAGTGGGGCAGTCTTCGCCTCGCGGTGCGAGTTCGTGGCCTGGCCGTCCGTGCCACTGCACGCTTTGGTGGGCGCTGAGGATCGGTCTTCCCGCCCGAGTTTTAGCGTCGGCTGTGCCGAAACCGGCTGGGCATTGGGCCAAGGCTGATACCCGGAGGGCATGCGATCGCTCTGCCTCAGCCGGCGGCGGTGTCGCATTGGTTGGCGTGCCTCGTGTCGCCCTGATTGAGCACGTCCGCTTGGAACGCCTACCGGCTACTCCGAAGCAGGGAGATTGGACCAATTCTCTCCGAGAGTCTGAAGTGCTTCGTCCGCCGGTACGACGTCGACCGGCTGCGACATCTCCCACAGGTATCCGAATGGGTCGATGCACTCGAACACTCGGTCGCCGTACGGGGTGTCGGCTGGTTCCGCGGTGATCGTGCATCCGTGGCCTTGGCAATACGCATAGACGGCCACCAGATCGTCCACGCCGAGACCCAGCGCGACCCCCAGCCCGCGAGGCCCATTCTGCACCCGATGCTCACGCTCTGTCGGGGCGAACGGCATTCCGACCAAAGCGTCAACGAGCAGCATGACGCCTTCTCGCTGAAGGATGGCCATCAATGCTCGACCGTCGTCTGCGCGGACTGTCCCGACCTCGCTGAACCCGAGACCCTGGTAGAAGTGTGCTGCCTCGGTCACGTCCAAGACCCGCAGCCCGACTCGGAATCTGCCCAGCTCCACCAGAGCATTCTCCGCATCGTTCGAGTTCGGCTCGTTCATCGACCGATCCGCAATCGGTAGGAGAGTAAGTGACCGTCGCCGCGCGACTTCGCGCCGGAAGCGGTTTGTCACGTAGCAGTAGTCCTGGTCTCAGTCGATCAGTGATCATCCTGGGCGGCAGCCCACTCGGCCACGCGCCCGGCGGACTCCTTCTCGGAGAGGTCCTCGACCCGGCTCATCACCGACCAGCGCACACCGAACGGATCCCGCAAGCTGGCGTAGCGGTCGCCGGAGACGAAGGTCGTCAGCGGTTCGCGCACCACTGCCCCTGACGTCTCGGCCCGGGCGACCACAGCGTCCACGTCCTCGACGTAGAGGCCGAGGGAGTAGCAGGCGCCGTCCCCGTTCGCGCCGCGTGGTGCCGGCAGGAGGCCGTAGTCCGGGCTGGGTTCACCAAGCTGCAACTGCCCGTCACCGAAATCGAGATCCGCGTGGACGACCACACCCCCTATCTCTGTGACGTCGACGACGCGCGCCCCGAAGACGTTGCGATAGAAGCCGATGGCTTCCTTGGCGCCCTCGATTGCGAGGAACGGAGTCAACGCAGTCATCCCGTGAGGCTTCCCAGCGGTGGTGTGCTCGCCGGTGATGCCGCGGATGTTGCCTTCATGCACGGTGGTCATAGACATGACGCTATGGGCATGCAACTCGGCTGTCTTGAAGATTCGCGCCAACCCTCACGGGTCGCGGGCGGTCGGGCCGTACGCTTCCATGGCATGGGGGAGGTTTCCGCGGCCGCCGAGGAGCAGCGCACGCCTCAACAGCGCGGTGTGCTCTATCCGGCGCGGCTGCCCACCTTCCGCCGGATCGATCCACCGCCGACAGTCCATCACCTGGTGCGGTGGTTCTGGATCCCCGAGTGGGACCTCGCTGAAGGACGCGTGTCCCGTCAGCACCTGATCGCCTTCGCCGCCCTCAACCTGGTCATCGAACACGGAAGCGGCATCCCGCCCCGCATGATCAGCCTGACCGGTCCCTCGACCCAGGCCTCCGTCCGCGATCTCTCTGGACGTGGGTGGGCCGTCGGAGCGCTCCTTAGCCCCGCCGCCGTCCCCGCGTTCACCCAGGACCCTCGGTCGTTGGCCGACGACTACATGACCCTTGAGCTTCCTGACCTCCATGCCCGCGTGACCAAGGCGATGTCGGCGTCCGAGCCCGTTGATCGGCGGTACGCCGCTGCGGTCGCCGCCTTCACGGCTTGGCTCGCTGGACACGTGCCCAAACCGAGCGAAGAGGCATTGCTGGCCAACCGCCTCGCCGAGATCATCGACCTTGACCGTGACGTGCTGCGTGTGCAGGACGCCGCTGAACGGATCGGCGTCTCGGCGCGGACCGTCCAGCGGCTTGCGCGGCGCTACATCGGGCTCGCCCCAGCCGCGATGATCCGCCGCCGCCGACTGCAGGAGTCAGCCGAGCGGCTTCGCCTCGACCCGACACTCAACCTGGCAACCCTCGCGGCCGAACTCGGATACAGCGACCACGCCCACCTCGCCCGCGACTTCTGCAGCACCCTCAGCGTCAGCCCTAGCGACTATCGAAGCGACGCTTCGAGATGAACCCACGTGGGTGTGGCACGAGGTGACACACCGCCCCGTTTCGCAGCGGAATGGCGCCATGGGGCCCTCCCGGATGCCGAACGCGTGTCGGAACGCCGCGACTACAGGTGGGGTCTGGTCTTCACCTGCTGCCACCCGGCGCTGTCGATGGACGCCCGAGTGGCCCTGGCGTTGCGTTTGCTGGGCGGGCTGAGGGTGGCGGAGATCGCGCACGCGTTCCTCCTGCCGGAGACGTCGATGGCGCAGCGGACAACTCGGGCGAAGGCGATGATCAAGGCGGCCCGGATCCCCTTTAGGGTCCCTTCGGATGCCGACCTCCGTGACCGCCTGCCCGGGGTGCTCGCCGTCCTGTTCTTGGTCTTCAGCGAGGGGTTACCTCGCGACCTCCGGCGACGTCCCGGTCCGCGCCGACTTGTCGGGTGAGGCGATCCGCCTCGCCCGACTGCTGCGCACCGTGCTGCCTGACGAAGGGAGGTGTCGGGACTGCTGGCGCTGATGCTGCTGACCGATGCGTGTCGCGACGCGCGGGTCTCTCCCACAGGTGAGCTCGTCACTCTCGCCGACCAAGACCGCGCCGCCTGGGATCGCGGGCTGATCCACGAAGGGCGGAAACTTGATTTCGGAACGGATCGCGACTGGGCAGCCGCCCGGGCGTTACCAGATTCTCGCGGCCATGAATGCCGTCGACACCTTCGCCCCCACGGCCGCAGACACCGACTGGGCCCAGATCGTGAGGCTCTACGACCAGCTCGCCCGCCTCGACCCGTCGCCGGTCGTGCGACTCAACCGCGCGGTGGCGGTCGCGGAGGTGGACGGGCCGCTCCTGGCGCTGGCCGCGATCGCGAGGCTCGACCTCGACGGGTACCACGCCTTCCGTGTCGCGCGCGCCGACCTGCTGCGTCGGCTTGGTCGCAGTGCGGAGGCGCGGACGTCGCACGACCGCGCCATCGAGCTCAGCGTGAACCCCGCCGAACGCGCATACCTGACGCGCCGGCGGGACCAATTGGGATGTTCAGCACGAGGCGAAACTGTTCGGCTCGCTGAACTGCCTGACGCTCCTATGTTCGAGGGATGCAGATCTCTCTCCCTGAATCGGTGGTCGCCGGTGTTGCGCGTGCGCTCCTGAGGGCGGGCGCAGTGGCTGATGCCAAGGCGCTCGCGGCGGTGGGCGCGTCAGCCAGTCCACGTCTGGCGCTGGTCATGATCGAGGCGGACATCGCGGAGGCCTATCTCGCCGGTCGCGCCCCGAGCGTTGAGGTGTTCCAGCGGCATCAGGGCATCGTCGAGGACGACGGTTCCGATGAGGATCGGTGGGATCTGGAGCTGCTTGCTGTCCGGCTCGACTTCATTGCCCAGATCTTCGACCCGGGCACAGTGCTCGCTTCGATGAAGGGCCGCGATCCGGGTCGAGTCGACGCGTTGCGGGCGAGAGTTGAGGCGTTGCGGGAGTCCAGTCCGGACGCCCGGCGAGAAGGGTGGGCAAACTTCTATCTCGGAGTGACCTACGACAATTTGTATGGCGAGCGCATCGCGGCCCCTCGCTTCTATGAGCTCTGCCTGGCTGCCGCGTTGGAGACCTCAGATCACGTACTTCGTTACGAGGCGCTCAGGCATCTGGGCGACCATCGCAACGACGAGGGCAACCCGCTCGCGGCCCGTGCGATGTGGGAGGAGTCAGCAGCCAGCGCCGCGCGAGCGGGAGCAGTCACCAGCACCCTGTCACAGCTCATCCTGCTTGCGGAGCTTGCACATGATCGCGGAGACGGCGAGGCCGCGCGTCTGCTCGGCGGCGAGGTCGGGCGGTGGGCGGACAGCCTGGGCGCTGTGCGGTTGCGGGAGCAGGCTCGTGCCGTCGTTGCCCGAGTAGGCGGGGAAGGATGACGGCCACCTCGCCGCATCGCGACGTGCACATCGCGATCCTGCTGCCTGATCGCTTTGCGGATTGGGAGACCGCCCTCCTGGGCGCCGTCGCCCGCGCCTTCTTGGGGGTACGGGTCCGTCACGTCACCCGCGATGGACATCTGGTCGAGTCGATCGCCGGGCTCCGCGTTGAGCCAGACACGGCTCTGACGGACCCCGCACTGCACGGAGCGGATTGCTCTGATCCTGTGCGGGGGCGAGGGCTGGTCACGCCCAGGCGCCCCCCGACGCCCGAGCTCTCTTGGAGCGGGTGCGCCAGGCGGGCGGCGCGATCGGCGGGATCTGCGACGGGGTAGCTGCTCTGGCACGTGCGGGACTTCTCAACGACAACAACCACACGGGGAACTGCCGCGAAGTCTGGTGGCCGTGCCGGGCTATCGCGGCCACGACGGCTTCGTCGAGCCCTTCGCCGCTGTGAGCGACGGGGGCGTCGTGACCGCACCGGCGACCGCGCCTGTGTCCTTCGCCCGTGAGGTCTTGATGAGTGTCATTCCCGAGCAGCAACGCGACGTAGACGACTTCTTGGGACTCTACGCGCGCGAGCATTCACCGCTGGCGTAGGGCGCCGACCGAGTCACGGAATCCTCTCCGCTTCGGCGCTCGTGGGTCCATCGAGACGCAACACCACGCGACGCAGCAACTCGGCGAGGTCGTTCTGTTCGTCGAGGGACAAGGGACTGAGGATCTGCAGTTCGCGGGCCTCCTCCTGCTGCAGCATCTCGTCCAGGACGCGGTGACCGACCTCGGTCAGCTCTACGGCGATCCGGCGCCGGTCTCCTCGATCGTGAGTACGGCGAATGAGCCCGTCGTCGTCGAGGGTCGCCAGCCTTCCTGACACGGCGGCGCGAGAGACCCCCAGGAGCTCCGCCAGCCGCGAGGGGTTCAGCCGGTAGGGCTCACCTTGCTTCTTGAGCAGAAGGAGGAGCTTGTACTGCCACAGCGATGAGCCGGTCCTCGCAAGCGCCGCATCGCGGCCCTGCTCGACCGCGTGCACGATCCTCTCCATCCGATTCAGGATCTCTTCCTTGATCGGGTCCAACCACGGCAGTTCCTTCGACCACACGTCAACATGCTCGTCAGCCCCGTCTCGCATGGTCTGATGGTAGATACTCGCCGCGCTGAGGACGGGTTGCCGAGCGGACGAATCGAGGCCGGTGCTCAGCATCATCAGTGCATGCCAGACAGCGCGAGACTCGCAACGACGCTGCCAAGGACCAGGACGGCAAGGCCCGTCAGTGTGATCGTCGAGCGACGACGCGCCCCCAGAGAAGACGCCTTGGGTAACAGCCCCCTGAGGAAGGCCCACGCCAACACGCCGAAGGCCATGCGCGCGACCAGCCAGAGTGCGTTGACACGAGGTGTATTGAGCGCGGGCGGGTGTCCCAGTTCGACCCACACGAGGTCGCCGATGGGACCGAGCAGGACGACCCCGGCAGCCACTGCGAGCAGGATTTCGAGCGCTGCCCGCGGGGAGGGGAAGCGAATGCTGGTTGAGTCCATGGGAGGAACAGTTCACCCACCTCGCGCATGTCGCGCCCATGGATGTGTCACCAGTTCTTCGTGAAGGCTGCACCAGAGAATGTGGAGCTCGGGCCACCTACATTGACCCTGTGCAGGTTGAAGGCGGGAACGTGATGGGCACTCACTCGTCCCATGCCAGAGCGCTCACCTTCATGTGGCTGCTGAGCTCTGCGGTCAGCATCCTGATGCTCCCGATGATCGGGGTCATCCGTGAGCGCGAGCTCCTCCTCCAACTGATCGGCGTCGTCACTGTGGCCGCGTTCTTCGTGGCGCATGTCGTGATGATGTGGTCCGCCCTCACCCCGTGGGTGTCACCGGCGGTCAACAGCCGCAACCAGATCGTCTTCGTGGTTCTCGGCGTGCTCAGCCTCCCCCTGGTGGGGCCCGTGGCCGCGGGGCAGTGGCCCACGTGGGCATGGCTGGGCGCCGCCATCGTGGGGGTGTCTCCCCTGATCTGGCGTTGGCCCACCGCCGTGGCGGTCTCGGCCCTCGCCACGCTGGCGAGTGTCGGCGTTGCCCTGCTCTGGGAGGGTGACTGGCTGCAGAGCACCATCATCACCGCAGGCATGGGCGCGGGACTGGCGATCTTCAACTGGACGCCGGTGTGGCTCTGGGAGCTCCTGGCGCGCTCGGAAGCCTCGCAGGCGACCCACGGCCAGCTCGCGGCAGCCGAGGAGCGCCACCGTTTCGCGCGCGACGTGCACGACATCCTGGGCCATGATCTGACCGTGATCGCGTTGAAGGCCGAACTCGTGGCTCGTACGGCGATGAAGGACCCCGCGGCAGCTGCCCGCGTCGGCGCAGAGCTGCGACAGCAGGCGGAGTCGGCGCTGGACCGGGTGCGCAGCGCTGCTGCCGGATACCGTGCGACCGACGTGAACGCAGAGATCGAAGCGATGGCCGAGCTGCTGAGATCTGCGGGCATCGGCGTCGACGTCGATGCCACTGCGGTCGACCTCACGAGCCGTCAGTCCGAGGCGCTCTCGGCCGTGCTCAAGGAGGCCGCCACCAATGTGCTGCGACACAGCGGTGCCCGCATCTGCACCATGCGACTCGCCGCCGATGACGGCCTCGTGTCATTCGCGATGACCAACGACGGGGTGCGTGTACGCCACAGCCCAGCCGACAGGCGGGGTGCGGGCCTGGACGGGATGCGGGCTCGCTTGGCGCCCCTCGGTGGTGACGCCAGTTGGGGAGCTGTCGACAACACCTTCTCCCTCCACGTACACCTCCCGGTCGCGCCATGACTGCCCCGCTGAGGGTGCTCGTGGCCGATGACCAGGAAACCATCCGCGCCGCACTCGTCGCCCTCCTCTCGTTGGAGGAAGACCTGGAGGTCGTGGCGCAAGCCGCCGACGGCCGGACTGCTCTGGACAACGCGCTCAGGCATCGACCGCAGGTGGCAGTCCTGGATCTCGACATGCCTGGACCTGACGGGATTGCCGTCGCCGCCGAGTTGGCTCGCGCGCTTCCCGAGAGCGTCACGGTGATCCTGACGGGGCAAGGTCGTCCGGCACACCTACGTCGAGCGCTTGATGCGGGAGCGCGGGGGTTTGTGGCGAAGGGTGCACCCGCTGAGACCTTGGCCGACGTCATCCGACGGGTACATCGAGGCGAGAAGTACGTCGATCCTGCGCTGGCCGCGGATGCCTTGATGGCACCGCCCAATCCGCTGACTGAGCGTGAGGCGGAAGTGCTGCGACTGGCGGCGCTCGACCTGCCCACCTCAGTCATCGCACGCCGGACCAACCTGGCATCAGGCACCGTGCGCAACTACCTGACAAGCGCGGTCGCCAAGCTCGGAGCTTCGTCCAAGATGGAGGCGATCTCCAAGGCGCGGGAGCACGGATGGATCTCGTGAAGACCAGCTGAGGCACACGAGCAGAGCGAACCTCCCCGCACGGATCATGATCGGAGACACATGGACTTTTACACTGCCGCTCCTGCGGCAACCACCTCGCTGAAATACGCCGTCGTGGAGCGGGAGCGTCGCTATCTCCTCTCGTACTTGCCTGATCCGGTGAGGGGCACCAAGGAGATCGTCGACCACTACATCGTGGGCACTCGGCTCCGTCTTCGCGAGGTCCGCGAGGTCGACGGGACAGTCATCCGCAAGCTGGGCCACGAGGTGCGGCTCTCCGATGGCCCCGCCGAGATCGCCTGCACCACCTTCGTCAACGACGACGAGTGGCGGCTGCTGGCTGGGCTGCCGTCGCGCACCCTGCGCAAGAAGCGCCATCTGGTGGAGCGCGACGGCTGGCTCATCGCGATCAATGAGCACGAGGACGGCACTCTCGCGGCGGAGATCGACGACCACGACGAGCCGTCCGACGTCGTTCCCGAGTGGCTCCCGATCCTGCGTGATGTCTCGGCCGAAGAGGCGTGGACGGGCGGGGAACTGGCTACCTGAGTCGAGTGATGAGCCACCAGGCAGCGAACGCGAGCAGGACGCCCGAAGCGCCGAGTAGGACCGTTGCCACACTTGGCGAACTCGGCACGAGATCTGCCAAGGCGGCCGCCGCGACGCCAATCCCCGAGGGAGCTGCGGCACATGCTGCTGCCACGACTCTGCTCGCGCGAGCCTGCCTGGCGGCCGAGCCGACCATCAGTACGAGTAGCGCCGCGACCGAACCCAGTGCATAGTCTCGGACGCCGTCGGAGTAGTGGCCCGCGCGCATTCCTGCGAGCACGGCCAGCAACCCGCCCACGAAGAAGGCCGACCGCAGGAGGACCTGGGCGGCAGCCCAGGCGGCGGGATCGGGGCGGCCGTGGTCCTGACGGCGCCGGGGGATGTTGGCCCATGCCTCGTTGAGGTGGTGTCGTCGCGCGATCTCGACGCAGACCCCGGTGCTGAGCACCGCCAGGACGGGGGCGAGGTAGCCGTCTGTCAGCCACCAGGCAACGCCCGCGATCAGCATCAGGAACTCGGGGGAGGCCAGCAGCCCGAGGACCTCGGCCGTACGATAGGGACCCCGGGCCTCGTGCAGGTCCAGCGGGTGAACCAGCGGCTGAGTCTCCTCGTGGGGGAGGTTCACGTGTTCATGCATGGTGTGCATCAGCCCTCCATGGGACATTGCGGATGTGGGTGGTGGTGCGCCCCGGGGTGCGTGCGATGTCATAGACCTTTTGACGGGAGACGCCCAGGTAGGCGGCGACGGTGACGGCGCTGAAGTCATCGAGCAGCGCTTCGACCGCGCGGCTCCTGACGGCCGCGGCGCGCGAATTCAGGTGCGCGGCCAGGGCAGAGACCTCTGTGGCGAGCAGAGCGGTTGCGAAGGCGCCCCCGAAGGGCTCGGTCCAGTCGGGGTCGCCGCTCGTGGCAGCCGCATGCAGTTGGTCACCGCCGTCAGCAAGAGCTGCGCCCACGTCGGGGGGCGTGAGCCCCGCATCCGTAAAGCGTTGGATGAGTTGGGGCAGTTCGTCAGGCTCGCGGTGCGCGAGCGTCCGCACCCATGCTTCACGCTGCGTGTCGCCCCGGGGTTGTCGAACCATGGGGGGTGCGGTCCCATTGAACAGGAAAGGTTGTCAACCCTGGAATGACAGACGTGAACGGTATAGACGCAGGAATGGTTTCGGTTTCGAAATAGTGTCGCTTCCGGTGGGTTTTGTGCCCGCCGCCCGCGCCCTACTGTGACCGCGTGAACCGAGCAGCATCCCCGACCGCGCTCCGCCGTCTTGGACCCCCCATTCCGGCTGAGAGGACGGAATGCGATCAGGCAGCCGCGGTTTGGCTCGGTTCGCATGGTGGCCCTCGGCGTGGACAACGTCGAGAGCCACCGCTGGCACGAGCGGGCATGGTCGGCGTACCGGGCTGGTGGTCGTCGACATGCAGACGGGAGTGCTGGACGGGACCTGGCGACGCGAGCACGTGGTCGACAACGTCGCCAGGCTCGTCGACGCCGCTCGTCGCTCCCTCGTCCCGGTGATCTGGGTACTCCACAGCGACGAAGGCCTGCCGGTCGGGTCCGAGGAGTGGCGCATGCCGGACCAACTCGTTCGCCGCAGCGGTGACGTCCTCGTGCACAAGGCGTACGACGACGCCTTCGCCCAGACCACCCTGGCGGACCAGTGCGGCGAACTGGGGCTCACGTCGCTGCTCATCTGCGGAGCCCGGTCCGACCGCTGCGTCAGCGCGACGGTCGCGGGCGCTGCCCGTCGTGGCTTCACCGCAGTCCTCGTCTCGGATGCGCACACCACCGTGGACCGGGAGGTACCCCTGGGGGCCAGCGGTGTGTTGAGAGTGCCGGCGGAGCACATCGTCGCCTGGCAGAACCACCAGGCATCCGTGGGACCTCCGACACCAGCGGCTACCGATGCGTTCATGACGGCCGAGGTCGTCGGCTACCTATGTGCCCAAGAGGGGTCGTCGTGATGGCGGATGCGCGGGAGCCTTCGTTGCCGATTCGTACGGGTCGACTCCTGCTGCGTCCCTTCGACCCAGCAGTGGATGTGGACGCGTTCCACGCATACCGATCACTTCCGGAAGTGTGCACGTTCGCGCCTATCGAGCCGATCTCGCGGCAGGAGACCGCGGAGCGTCTTTCGTCGCCAGTGTTCCAACGCCGACGTTTGGACGGTGACGGTGAGGCGCTGCTTCTGGCTGTCGAGCTCGTGGCGACCGGCGAGTTGGTGGGAGACGTGATGTTGATGTGTCGCAGCGCAGAGCATCAGCAAGGAGAGATCGGCTACGTGATCGCCCCATCGTTCCAGGGGCAGGGCTATGCGACCGAAGCGGCGCAGGCGATCCTCGGCTTGGCTTTCGAGGACCTGGGCATGCACCGAGTGAGTGCTCGGATCGATGAGCGAC
Source organism: uncultured Nocardioides sp. (assembly GCA_964503015.1). Lineage (GTDB taxonomy): Bacteria > Actinomycetota > Actinomycetes > Propionibacteriales > Nocardioidaceae > Nocardioides. The sequence continues at coordinate 10,804 of CAZDAO010000027.1, forward strand.
ACGTCGCCTCGCTGACGGTCGCTCGCCGTCTCGGGCTGCGGCTCGAGGCGCGCACCCGGGAGTGCCAGTGGCTCAAGGGGGAGTGGATCACGCTGACGGAATGGGCGATGCTCCACAGCGAGTGGAACACCTACGCGGGACCGTCGTGATACGGCGCCCGCTCAACCTCGCAGTCGTGGTCGTTTCGACAGCTGTGGCTCTGGCGGGCTGCTCGCTCGCGGCGACCGAAAAGCCCCAACAGCAACCCAGATGCTGACGTCACGGTCACGGTGCCGCCCCCCGAGCCCGGTGTGCATCTGAGCTTGATCCAGCAGCGGCACGAAGAGGGAACACGTCGTGTCGGCCTGAGAGTGGAGAACAACACCCAGGAGACGCTTCATCTGCGCCGGGTGGGGATCAGTTGGCCCGGGCACGGCGACGTGCGAGGCGCGACCGCGGTTGTGGTCGATGCTGGCGCGACGATCGACGTGCCGTTCGACCTGCCCCGCGAGAGGTGTGGTGTGGACGCGAGCGCACGGCCGGTGGGTGTTGCGGTCACGAGACGGGAAACGATTCGCGACGAAGTCGATGACATGGGTATGCGCTTCGCTGAGCGCTTGTGGCGATCGGGGTGCATGACCAGGACGCTCACGAAGGCAGCCGCCTTCTCCTACGGGTCGCCATGGAGGAAGGTCGAGCGGGATGGGCAACTGCAGTGGGAGACCAGCGTGTCGGTTCGTCGTCTTCGCGGTGGGCAGTCGATCACGCTCGTGAGGCCCAGGGGTCCGTCCTGTTCGATCTGGCGACGAGCGGGGACGCCGCACTGGTTGGAGGGCAGCGGGTGGGGGAACTGCCACTGGTCATCACTCCGGGGCGCTGTGATGAGTATGCCCGCAGCCAGGCCAGCCAGCCGTTCACCTTCCGGGTGTTCTTCCAACTCGGCGACGACCCCACCATCTTGCCCCTGGTTCTCCTCCCGACGCCACCACAGCGCCGGCAACTGCTGCGCTTCCTCGACGACGCCTGCGGCAACACCACCTCCCACTGACCGAACGAGAACGATCATGCCGCCCTCCCCGATCCGCCGCGTGCGCCTCCAATCCATGACGACGCAGGAGTTCGACCAATGGACTCGAGCCACAGCTCGGTCCTACGCCGAGGAGCAGATCAGTGCCAGCAACTGGCCTCCTGAGAAAGCGCTGGAGCGTGCCTTGCGGGAGACGAGGGACCGACTCCCGCTGGGCGTTCGAACTCCGGACATGCTGCTGTTGATGGGGGAGGACGACGCCCGCGACGCGGTGGGCCGCAGCTGGGTCGGACTCGAGCACCCCAAGGGCGTGGCCGGCTGCGCCTTCCTCTACGACATCGAGGTCCTCCCGCGCCGTCGCGGGCAGGGCTGGGGGCGAGCACTGTTGGCTGCAACCGAGTCGGAGACGGCAGCATGCGGGGCGCTGGCACTCGAGCTGAACGTTTTCGGCGCCAACCGATCGGCCCGCCAGCTGTATGCCTCGTGTGGCTATCGAGTGATCACGCAACAGATGAGACGAGATCTCGCCGCTGGCCGGTCATGACGCATCGACCCGCTTCCCCATGGCGAGTGCTGGTGTCGGCCGCTGGGCAGCCGCCAGGGCCGTCGGTGACTCGCCTGCGTATCTCGCGACGGCCCTCGCGAAGTGGCTCTGGTCGGCATAACCGAACCGGTGCGCGATCTCGCTGACGGGGCGAGAGCCCAACAGCAGGCTCGCTCGATCGAAGCGGACGAGGTCGGCGTACTCCTTGGGCGTCAGCCCCGTGGTCAGCCGGAACTGGGTCGTGACGTACCGGTGGCTCCACCCGGTCGCCTTCACGAGAGTCGACACTCGAATGGCACCGTTGGCTGCCTCGATGTGTTCACACATTGCCCGCACCCACCTGGGACTGGCGTGACGTGACCTGCTCGCGAGGCCGAGCAGCGCACGTTCGACGAGCAGGCACCGCTGGCTCCAGTCGCTCGTCGAGGCCAGGCGAGCGCTGAAGTCGTGGCCGAGAGAGGGCAACAGCGTCTCGAGCCCGACTACGTGGTGCGCGACCTCGCGGCCGGGCACGCCGAGCAGGGCGCTCACCCCGACTGGGGTGAGGTAGGCCTGGATGCAGTCCTGGCGAGCCGAGAAGGACGTGACGGCAGGACCGGTGGACAGGCCCGCGACAAAGGAGTCGTACGCGGCGCCGCCCCCAAAACCGCGGGCGAGACGCTCGACGTACAGAGGGTCGCCGAAGGCGAAGACCAGCGGTGCCAGTGCCCCGGCGGGTTGGCGACGCTTCACTGGCGCTCCGGAGCGTTCGGAGATGCCCACCAGCCCAGACACCAACCCCTTGAGCGACGGGTGGACACGGTGTCGAACGACTTCGGTGGTGTGAGTCACCTGTTCACCGCCTTCACCGAGCCGTCACGAGAACCATAGGTAGGACCGCGGGTCGCTCGAAGGAGGGGACGCCGAATCGGCCCATTCCGCTGCCCATGAGGGCTCGCAACGACGACTCCTCGCCCGGCAGGTTCCGGAAGGCGTGCCGATCCAGTTGCCACTCCTGGCTCAGCCATCGATGCACCGTGCCGACCACCACTTCGGCGAGATCGGTGTCCTGCTGGTCCTGGCGGAGCCAGAAGGTGACCATCGCAGAACGGTTCGTGAACTGCGAGACGAAGTCCGTCGGGGCATTGACCCGCTCCAGGAAGTCACGCAACGGGTTCACATAGAGGCAACCGAGAGACTCCACTTCTGTGGGATCCATCAGCGTGAAGGTGAAGGACAGCCCTTGCTCATGGTCGTCCATGTGCCGACGGACCAACGTCAGGTTGTCGGCGAAGGTGAATCCCTCCACGGGCCAGCGCCCGTCACTGTGAACGCGAATGACGTCTGGACTCGCCATGTAGGCGGCATAGTCCGCAGCCGCGTTGTCATGCCTGAGCGGAACCGCCCGGAAGCGCGGGTGCTGCAGGCATGGGGGAGCGTCCACGGGACTGAGTTTGGCAGCGCTGATCCCTTCGGGGAGGTCAACCGTTGTCAGGAGTGAACGGACCAACGCCTGACGGCTGGGGTGAGATCCGCCAGCCTGGCTTGTTGTCGACGGTGCCCTTCTCCACCTGATGACGCGTTGTTCCACCGTTGTCGGTGGGCTGCGCGTCGGCGGTCACCTCGATTCCGGCAGCGAGCTGAAGGAGTTGCCCGCGGGTGAGTCCCGCGCTGTCGTCCGACTGAATCACGATCTCGTGCGCGCCATCGTCGTACTGCAGGATGGTGGAGCCCGTCGTGTGTCGAATGGCCCCGGGGTGGCCGTTGACCGTCACGGGTTCTCCGCCCATGTCGCCCGCGGGAGCCAGAGGCGACTCGAGCATGACCACGACCTTGTCGTCGAACACCGTGAAGTCGCTGTCGGTTCCGGGGGGCGCGAACGCGAGGACGTGCTCGTTGGTGTCCTGCACCTCGAACCCCTCGGGCACGACGGAGACGCTGAAGCCCTCGGGCTGTGGCCCGGTGTAGGTCACCAGCTCGATTGTGGCAGGCAAGGCCACCGCGGGACCCGGAGGTTGGGTGTCCGACAGCATTGTCAACGAGGCGCCGCCACCGACCAGGCCCAGCGAGAATGCCCCGACGGCGATCGCGGATCGGTTCCGCCTGCGTGCGCGCTTGGCCGCGCGCCCACGAGCCAGGTCCGCGCTGATCACCCGATCCGACGGCGTTGCGACTACGGGGCGGAGTGCGGCGAGGCGTTCATCCAGGTTGTTCATCTCTGTTCTCCTTCGTGGGTTGTGGCCAGGCAAGTGAGGCGGTCGCGAAGCCTGTCCAGGCCGCGCGCCGTTTGGCTCTTGACGGTGCCGGGGGTGCACCCGAGTGCGTGTGATGCTTCGTCGACGGAGAGGTCGTAGACGTGTCTGAGGACGACTGCTGCGCGCATGCCCGGGGGCAGCTCCCGCAGCGCTTCCATCAGGACCGGATCCATCACCGCCGAGGGAGTTGCCGCCTCGTTGACATCGGGCGGGACGGCTACGGGGCGTTCATGCTTGGTGAACCGGCGGCGTCGATGGTCGATGAACCCGTTGACCAGTGCGCGACGCGCATAGGCCCGAGGGTTCTCCTTGTGCATCCGTCGCCATGAGAGGTACAGGCGCGTCAACGTGCTCTGGACCAGATCCTCCGCGAGATGTACGTCGCCGGCCGTGAGAGCGGTCGCCAACGACAGCAACCGCGCGCGCTCGTCACGGACGAACTCCTCGAAGGCGCGTTCTTGGCGACCTGTTGTTTCCCTCATGCCCCACTAACGGCAAGGGTCACGAGCGGGGTTGCACGGTGCCGCATGAATCGAGTGTCCTGGATCGATTTTGTTCAAGCCGCCCAACTGTTTCGGGGGGCACCATGACGACATGCGCAAACTCGTAGCGATTGAGTTCCTGACCGTCGACGGCGTGATGCAGGGCCTGGGTTCTCCCGAGGAAGACACCGATGGTGGATTCGTCCACGGAGGGTGGGGGGCCGTGTATGCGCCGGCCATCCACGAAGCGGTGGCTGCCGAGGGGCCCGGCCTGACGTCCGCGTACCTGTTCGGGCGACGCACGTACGAGAAGATGGCGGCGTTCTGGCCACATCAGCCCGATGACGACCTCATGGCACGCCAGTTGAACGCCACCCCCAAGTATGTCGCGACCCGCACACTGGAGTCACTCGAGTGGGACGGCGCGAAGGTGCTGACCGGGGGACTGCCCCATGCCGTGGACGCGCTCAAGGCCGACGGCGAAGGCGATATCGCGTTGCTGGGCAGCGGCGTCCTGGTGCACGAGCTCATGGCGCACGACCTGATCGATGAGTTCCGGTTGTTCATCCACCCGCTGCTCCTCGGCACCGGAAAGCGCCTCTTCCGCGAACTCCCCGAACCGCGACGCCTCAGGCTGACGTCGCACTCGTCCACGAGCATGGGCACTATCGTCGCCACGTACGCCGTTGAGCCCGCGACTTCGCCGATGGCTAACACGATGAAGGAAGACGCCAGCCAGACTCGATGATCGAGCCCATGAAGGTGCTGGTGCTGGGCGGTTCCCGCTTCATCGGACGAAGCCTCGTCGAGGCCTCCCTGGGGCGCGGCGATGACGTCACCGGGGTGAACCGAGGAGTCAGCTCGCCACACCTGTGGCCGGCCCGCCATCTCCTGGTCGACCGTACCGGTGCCCGAGGTCTCGAAGCGGCGCTCGCCGACCAGGAGTGGGACGTCGTCGTCGACACATGGGCCGGTGCGCCAGAGGTCGTCCTCACCTCAGCGCGGATGCTCAAGGACCGGGTACGGCACTACACGTACGTCTCCAGTCGGTCGGTATATCGATGGCCCCTGCCAGTGGCAGTCGACGAGACCGCCCCCGTGGTGGACGGGGATCCCGAAGGCCGGGACCACACCGACTACGCGGCCGCCAAGCGTGGCGGTGAGCTGGCCGTCCTGGAGCACTTCGGAGACCGATCATTGCTGGCGCGCGTTGGACCGCGTCCGAGGCGGGGGCCTCGTCGCCGCTCCGGGCCCGCGTGAGCGCCCCTTGCAGTACATCGACGCCCGGGATCTCGCCGCATGGCTGCTCTCCGCGTCGCGCGCAGGACTGACCGGCACCTTCAACGCCGTCAGCAGGCCCGGCCACACGACCATGGGGGAGTTGCTCGACGCCTGCATCGACGCGGTCGGGTCGGACGCTCGTCTTAGCTGGCTGTCACCGGAGCTCCTTCAGGAACTGGGGGTGACCGGCTGGAACGATCTCCCTATCTGGGTGCCGCCCTCAGGTGAGATGGCCGGCCTTCACGGTGCAGACGTGTCCGCAGCCCACGACAGCGGGCTCGTGTGCCGCTCGGTCGAGGAGACCTGCCCATCGCCGCGGCTGGGCCGTCGTCGTGGTGTCGGAGTTATGGGTCGTACTCATATCGCGTATCGTCCTAACTCGAACAGAAGAGTCCGACTTATAGCACAACTCAGACTTCTGCGTACACTTTGTGTGGTGAGCTCGACCTCGGCAGAGACCGGCCAGACGGAGAAGCTCGCAGACGCCCGCAAGAACATTGCGGCGATTCTGGATGCGGCGACGGCCTGCTTGGCGGTGAACCCGGACGCGAGCATCAACGACATCGCCGCAGCTGCCGGAGTCGGTCGGGTGACCCTCTACGGCCACTTCGCCAACCGCGCGACCCTGGTCAGCCAGGTCGTCGATCGCGCGATGGCAACGTCTGACGCCGAGCTCGAGGTGGTAGGCCTCGATGGCGATGCTCGCGAGGCCCTCAGCCGCCTGCTGGTGGCGAGCTGGCATGTGACCCACCCGAGTGGGTGGGCTCGTGATCGCCGCGCAGGCCGCCATGCCGGAACGTGACTTTCGCGAGGCGCACGACAAGCCGATGCAACGGATGCTCCAAGTGCTGCGCCGCGCCCGCCGCGAGGGCAGCGTGCGCACCGACATGCCACTGAGCTGGCAGGTCACCACCATCCAAGGGGTCATCCACGCCGCCTCCGGTGCCGTTCACCGCGGTGAACTCGCCGCCGACAGAGCGCCAGCTCTCATCCGTTCGACCGTCCTCGCCGCGCTGACCCCACCCGGACAGCCGGTACCTTGAACGGTCGGCACGCCGCCAGCCGCTCATAGGCGTTCGGTCCTGTAGAAACCGGCAAGTTCAAGGGCGCGTCAACGACAACTAGAAATGCATCTCGCTGTGACTCCCGCACATCGGCTGTGCGGATGTCCGGTAGGCCGATCGTCACCCCGGCGGGTGACCGAACAGGATGGACCCGCGGAGCGACCCGGTACGGGATCGCTGGCGGCAACGGGGAAAGGGGATGATCGCTGCATGACTGATCAGTGCGGGCTGCGGAT
>CAZDAO010000028.1:0-17152 GCA_964503015.1 uncultured Nocardioides sp.
CCGCGGTGGGCCATGGTCTGCTTGAGGACGAGGCGGAGCATGGGTCAGCCCTCCTGGATGGTGTCGTTGCTGGTGACAGGGGAGTGGGGGCGGTCGTCCGCCTCGGTGTCGAGCTGGAGCATCCGGTCGGCGATGGCGGAGGCCGTGGGGTCGGCGATCTCCTCGATGACGCGGCCGTCGGCGAGGAGCACGACCCGGTCGGCGTGCGCCGCAGCGAGCGGGTCGTGGGTGACCATGACGATGGTCTGGCCGAGGTCGTCGCAGGCGTCGCGGAGGAAGCGCAGCAGAGCCTGTCCGTGTCGGGTGTCGAGGTTGCCCGTCGGCTCGTCGGCAAACACGATCTCGGGGCGGGTGACCAGCGCCCGGGCGACGGCGACTCGCTGCTGCTGTCCGCCGGAGAGCTCTGAGGGGCGGTGGTGGAGTCGCTGCCGGAGTCCGAGGGTGTCGACGAGCTGGAGCAGCCAGTCGGGGTCTGCGCGCCGGCCGGCCAGGTCCAGCGGGAGGGTGATGTTCTCCTGCGCGGTCAGTGCGGGGAGCAGGTTGAAGCTCTGGAAGACGAACCCGAACCGGTCGCGGCGCAGCAACGTGCGTTGCCGCTCACCGAGGGCTGTCAGGTCGGTGTCGCCGATGAGTACCTGGCCGGAGTCGAGGACGTCGAGGCCGGCGAGGGCGTGCATCAGGGTCGACTTGCCGGACCCGGACGGTCCCATGATGGCGGTGAAGGTTCCGGTGCGGATGTCAAGGTCGGCGCCATCGAGCGCCTTCACGGCGGCGGGTCCGGTCCCGTAGGTCTTCACGAGGCCGCGGGCGCGTACCGCTACCGACGTGGTCGGGTCAGCGGCTTGGTCGGCTCCGGTGTCGTGGGTGTTGAGGAGGTTGGTCATGGGTGGCTCCTTGGTTGGTGGCCGGGTGCCGGCCGGGTGAGGACGTCGCAGGTTCGGTGGGTCTCAGCCTCGGTTTCCCCGGCGCTTGGTCGCGCCGGGGAAATCGCCGGGTCCGTGGCTTCCGGCTCAGTGGCCGTGGCCGTGGCTGATAGGGGCCTGCTCGGGGTCGTGGGCGGGGAGAAGGAAGGTCGGGATGAGCAGGACAACGAGGCCGATGGCGACGGCGAGGAACGCGTCCTGGCTGCCGGACGTGATGCCCGCGCGGGTGGTGAGGTCTCCGGCGACGGCGGTCAGGGCCGCCACGCCGAGGGCGGCACCGATCTCGTGGCCGGTCATCATCAGTCCCGACGCGAGACCCGACTGCTCGGGCGCGACGTCGCTCATCGCCGCAACGGAGATGGCGACGAACATCGGTCCGACGCCCAGGCCGAGCAGCGCGAAGCCGGGCAGCACGTCGCCCAGGTAGGTGGGGTCGGAGTCGACGAACGAAAGGACCAGGGCCCCAGCGGTGGCGATCAGCAGGCCCACGCCGATGAGCTTCTTTGCGCCGACGTGCGGCAGGACCTTCGATGCGACGGCGGCGCTGACGGTGATGAAGGCAGCCAGCGGGAGGAACTGCAGGCCGGTGACGAGGGCGGACGAGCCGAGCACCTGCTGCAGGTATAGCGAGCTGAGGAAGATGGCACCGACGACGGCTCCGGTGACGCCCGCCATGAGGGTGGATGCCGACACCAAGGACCGGATGCGCCACGTGGTGGGCGGCACGATGGGGCTCCCAACCTTCCGTTCGTTCACCACGAACCCGGCCAGCAGGATCGAGGCGAGGCCGGCAGCGAGGAGCGTGTGGGGTGCCGTCCAGCCGTGGCTGGTGGTGGACTCCACGGCGTACACGAGGGTGAGCAGACCCGTCACCAGGAGCGCTGCCCCGGACAGGTCGAGCTGGCGGCGGCCGGTGCCGCGGGCGGGTGCGAGGTGGACCGTGGTCAGGACGCCGACGGCGACCGCGACGCCGATGGGGACGTTGATGAAGAACACGGCGCGCCAGTCGAAGACGGTGGTGAGGATGCCGCCGAACAGGACGCCGGCGGCGATGCCCATGCTGGCCACGGTGCCCCACAGAGCGAGCGCGGTGGCTCGCTGGCGGCCCGAGTAGGTGGCCATGACGATGGACATGGCTGCCGGGGTGAGCAGGGCCGCGCCAGCGCCTTGGGCGCCGCGGGCCGCGATGAGGGTGAGTGCGGTGTCGGCGAAGCCGGCGGTGAGGGAGCCGGCGGTGAACATGGTGAGGCCGGTGAGGAACACGCGGCGTCGGTTGAAGAGGTCGGCGACGCGTCCGCCGAGCAGGAGGAACCCGCCGCTGAGCAGGACGTAGGCGCTGATCAGCCACTGGTAGTTGCTCGAGGACAGGTGCAGGTCGGTGGCGATGCTGGGCAGGGCCACGTTCACGACGCTGACGTCGAGCACGACCATGATCTGTGCGGCCAGCATGAGCGCGAGCACCGTCCAGGGCCGCCGCACATCTGGTGCGTCGTGGTCGGGGGCTTCGTGGTGTCGGCTGGCGTGGTGGCCGGCTTGCGCGGGCGGCGACGCCGTCGTCGAGTGATGCGAGTGGCTCATGGCGTTCTCCTCGGGAAGGTGATGCCGGCCCGGTGATGCCGGCGACCCGAGCGTCCTTCCGGAGGCGAGTGGCTCGCGCCGGGAGTTCCGCCGGGTTGTCTCGGGTTTGGGCGCCGGCACCGATGCCGGCACTCAGTGCGCCACGTGATGTGACGGCCTGGCGAGGAGCGTCAGCGGGGGTGCGCCGCGGAACGCCAGGGGCGCAATCCCGGCGATCTTCCCGGTGCGACGAGGGGCCCTCGCCGCGATCGTTGACGAAGACGACTCCACGACCGAGGTGACAGCCATGACCACCAGCACGACCCGTCCCGCCACCTCCCCCGATGCACCTCTCGCCAGCGGGGGCTCTAGCCCGAGCACTCGCCGCGGCGGGCCGAGCCGGTCCCGCCGGAGGGCCGCCCTAGCGTTGCTGATCTCGGCCCAGTTCGTGGTCATGCTCGACACGTCGATCGTCAATGTGGCGCTGCCGTCGATCCAGGCGTCGCTGTCGCTGAGTGCGAGCAGCTTGAGCTGGGTGGTGAACGCCTACGTGCTGACCTTCGGCGGGCTTCTCCTGCTCTGCGGCCGCGTCGCCGACCAGGTCGGCAGGCGGCGCATGTTCACCATTGGATCGGTCCTGTTCACCGTGGGCACACTGGCCGCAGCGACCGCTGCCGACGAGTGGATGCTCGTCGCCGGCAGGATCGTGCAGGGTGCTGGAGCAGCGTGTCTGAGCCCGGCTGCGATGGCGCTGCTCCTCGTCAACTTCCCGGGCGAGCACCGAGCAAGGGCGATGAGTCTGTGGGGCGCCGCATCGACGCTGGGTGGCGCCACCGGAGTCGCCGCAGGCGGACTGCTGGCCGGCACGTTCGGCTGGTCATCGGTCTTCCTGGTCACCGTCCCGGTATCCCTGCTGGCCGTCGTCATGGCCGGGCGCGTCCTCGACGACAGCCAGCAGCGCGCCAGCCACGACTTCGACCTCCGTGGTGCCGTGAGCATCACCGGAGCCGTCGTCGCGCTTGTGCACGGGGCACTCGCCCTCGCGTCGGGCAACTGGAAAGAGTTCGTCACCGTCGGAGTTGCAGTTCCCATCGCGCTGGCGGCCGTGTTCATCCGAGCAGAGCGCCGCGCACCCGAACCCTTGGTGCCCCTCGACCTGTTCAGCTCCCGGACGCTGAGGATCGGCGTCGCCCTCGCCGTCTTCGGCGGAGCCGCCCGAGCTTCGACGTTCGTACTCGTCGCGCTCTACCTCCAGCAGGCACTCGCGATGTCCCCCGAAGCCGGTGGACTGGCCATGGTCCCCACGTCCCTGACCGGGTTCGTCGTGTCGCTCGTCCTCCTGCCGCGCGTCCTGCGTCGATTTGGGCCCCTGGCGAGCCTGGTCGCCGGGCTTCTGGTTCTCGCGATCGGACACCTGTGGCTGGCTCTCGAGCCTGCCGGGTCCGGCTACGCGCTTGGCGTGTTGCCCGGGCTGCTGTTCGTGGCGACCGGCGTCGCCCTCAGCTTCACCCCCACCGCCGTCGTGATCGCGACCGCCGTCAACGAGTCGCACTCCGGCCTCGCTTCGGGTCTGGCCAGCAGCGCTACCCAGGTCGGCGCCGCACTCGGTACAGCGGCGTTCACCACCATCGCGTTGGAGAATCGGAGCTCCGGGTTTCCGGCCGCCTTCACCGCCGCCGCGGTCGTCGCGCTCACCACCGCGCTACTCGGCGCCCTCGCACGCGAGAACCGCCGCTAGCCCTCGCCTGTCGCCTGACCACCCGAACGGGTCGCGACGACCCACACCTGTCCGCTTCGCCGACGAGGAGCACGCCTATGCCCCAGCCACCGAGTCACCAAGCCGTCTCCGATCCCTCGAAGGAGGACACTGCGGACGGCCCCCTGGCCGGACCCGACGAGGCTCGCACCAAGACGCGTTCGCGGATCATCGCCGCGGAACAATCTGCGATCGACAACGCCTACCGACTTCTCGACGAACAGCGTCACAGCGCCCGACACGCGCTAGCCGCGTCCCTGCTCAACCGCGGCACCGGCACCCCGCAATCGCTCACCGAACGTGACGCCATCGTGTCCCAGCAGGCGGCCCGTATTCGCACGCTGGAGGCTGTGGAGCACCAGCTCGTGTTCGGAAGGATCGACCGACCTCACGCGCGCAGCTACATCGGGCGCATCGGGTTGCGAGATTCGCGACGCGACAGCGTCGTGCTCGACTGGCGTGCCGACGCTGCCGCACCGTTCTACGCCGCTACGGCAGCGAATCCGCAGGGGCTGCTGCTTCGCCGTCGGCTGCGCGTCGTGGACCGAAGCGTCACCGACGTCCACGACGACATCGTCGCGCCCGGCCACAAGGAGCGTCAGGACGTCCTCCCGGACACCGCCGACGCTGCGATCCTGGCCGCAGCCGAACGACCACGCACTGGACGAATGGCCGACATCGTCAACACCATCCAGGCCGAGCAGGACGCCGCCATACGTGCCCCACTGGCCGGCATCCTCGTGGTCGACGGACCACCCGGAACTGGCAAGACGGTCGTGGCACTGCACCGGGTCGCGTACCTGCTGCACCGTCACCGCGACTACCTCGAACGACACGGCGTCCTCATCGTCGGCCCCGGATCGAAGTTCCTCGACTACATCTCTCACGTCTTGCCCGGACTCGGCGAGACCAGCGTCACCGCTGCGACCGTCCAGGACCTCTACCCCGTCCGCGAGCCTCTCGGCGACGACACAGCCCAGGTGGCCGCCCTCAAGGGAAGCGAGGAGATGATGCCGGTACTACGGGCCGCCGTCGACAGCCAGTACCGGGTCCCGAGCGCACCCATCCCGCTCGAGGTGGACGGCACGACCGTGTGGCTGCGCCCCGACGCTGTCCGCGCCGCTCAACAGCGAGCCCGAGACACCGGCGAGCCCCACAACCAAGCACGCGACCAGTACTGCACCGCGGTCTTGGACGATCTGATCGACCAGATGCGCAGCCTGGGCGAGCCAGTCGGCGGTGACGCCCGCGGGCGTCGTCTCCTCTCGGCGTCCCCAGACGTACGCCGTGAGGTGAACCTGTGCTGGATGCCCCGCACCCCAGAACAGCTCCTCGAGCGGCTGTACGCCGACGAAGGCTTTCGCAGGGACTGCACCGCCTCGTGGACGTCCGCGCAGCGTGTCCTCCTGCACCGCTCGCGGGGGCGGTCGTGGACCCTCGCCGACATTGCACTCCTCGACCACCTCGCCGAGCTCCTAGGGCCGCTGCCGGCCACTAGCGCCGAAGCTGCCGCCGCGCATGAGGTCGACACCGACCGCGAAGAACTCACGGCCTACGCCTCGGACACGCTCCGTGTCGCGAACCTCGACGCGATGCTCACACCCGAGATGTTGGCTGCGCGCCACGCCCCCTCTCCGAGCCAGACGACCACAGACGATCCGGTGTGGGACACCTTTGGACACGTCGTCGTGGACGAGGCGCAGGACCTCTCGCCGATGCAATGGCGCATGATCGCCCGCAGATGCCCGTCCAAGTCCATGACCATCGTCGGCGACCCGCACCAGACAACCTCGCCGGCCGCGAGCAAACAATGGGTCCCGCTGAACACGTCGGCTGCCGGCCGGACGCGGCGACACCGCCTGAGCGTCAACTATCGCGTCCCCGGCAGGGTCATGGATGCGGCGATGCAAGTACTCGCAGCACACCTTCACGTTCCTGAGAATGTCCGGTCCCTTCGCCCCGGGACGCCTCCGCGCTATGTGGAATGCCGGGGCTGCGATGATGCGACGCTTGTGCGCCGAGGCGCTGACGTGGCACAGCGGTTGGCACGTACATCGCCCGGAAGCGTCGCCCTCGTGTTGCCGCCCGGCCTCGACCGCACCGACGAGACTCTCACCACCGAGGGCGGCAGCCACCCACCCAACGTGAGCCTGATGTCGGCAGCTGAGGTCAAGGGGCTTGAGTTCGACCACATGGTTCTGGTCGAACCTCACCTCCTCGCGCACGACCAGGCACTACGCAGCCGCATGCTCTACATCTGCCTGACCCGAGCCACCCAAACCGTCACCCTCGTCCACCGTCGACTACTCCCCGCAGAACTCCTCACCGCCGGCAACAGACACACCCACTTCCTCGACACCCCACCCAGTGACGACATCTACCCACCGAAAGCCTGACGTGACCTTGCGACCCCACATCCCTGCCATGCCTCCGGTGCCGGCTCGCGAGCCCAGCCCCACATGCTGCGACGGTGCACTGCAACACGTCATCGAACGCGGGACGCGACGCGACGCAGACGCGATCGCCGCAGTCTTGGCTGATGCGTTCCTCAACTACGCGTTCACCGACTGGATAGTTCCAGCCGACAACAGGGAGGGGCGCCTACGCGGGTTGTTCTCGCTCACCGTCGGCCGCGTCGGCCTCCCCTACGGCGACACCTTCGTCGCACGGTGTGCAGCGCAGGGGATAGGGCGAGAGATCGTCGGCGCCGTGGTGGGGATTCCGCCCAGCGGTGTGCCTGACGAGGTCTGGGCTTCCATGGCCCCAGCCGAGGAAGCGCTGCTCGCACACCGTGCCGAGGTGAGCGCCCAGGCCGACCAGGCGACGCGCCGCCTACGTCCGACCGAACCGCACTACACGATCGCCACCATCGGCGTCGCCGGCCACCACCGGCGCCGGGGTCTTGCTGAGGCCCTGCTCGAGCCAGTGCTTGCCGCAGCAGCTGAGCAGGCGCTTCCGGCCTACCTGGAAACCTCCAGCGTCAGCAACGTCAGGCTGTACAAGCGCGTGGGTTTCACAGTGTACGACGCAGTAGACCTGCCGGACGGCGGCCCGACCGTATGGGGCATGTCCCGCCACTCGGACGAATCCAGGTCACATGGCAACTGGAAACGTCCCAAGACCACCGATGGTGCATTTGGGACGATTGCGCAGCTCAGACGCGGAGCAACGGGCACAACGCCGCGGTCGTCTCTGAACGAGCGCTAAAGTTCTAGTAGAGCTCAACCTGGCGCCGAGCGGTCACTGTGGTTCGCGATGCCAGTGCGGTTGGCTGCAGTCGTTTGCGACCCTCGGAGGCCGATTGCAGGAGGGCGCGGTTTGGGCGCGCTTTGCTTAGCAAAGGCCCGCAATCGGCCCCCGACGCCAGCAACGCCTGAAGTCGGCATCGCTGCAGGTCAGCGGCCACTTTCGGCCGATGACCACAGCCGGCCGCAGAGTTCCGCAATCCCGCCTAACGTCGCCGGTGTGTTCCCGATGACGTCACATGTGCAGGCTGTCGCGTTGCTGTCGCGAGGCCGCTGACCCTGCCGGACCCCGCGCCGGGCTGCGCCTGACGGCGACCGGTCGCCGGAAGACCTGCAAGGCGTCACGAGGGGTGCGCTCCGTTCGGGGAGTGGGCGGGTGGGAGACGCCGGGGGTGTACGCCCCCCACCCGGTCAGGGGGTCAGCGGCCGAAGAGCCGCGACAGGAAGCCGCCGTTGCCGGCCTTGCTGGACCTGGCCGCCTTCGCGGCGGCCACCTCGGCGGGGGTGTGCTTGCCGTTGCACCACTGGTTGCTGGGCACCATCGCCTTCACTTGTCCGATGTGCTGGCCGCAGCCGGCCCAGGTGGTCTTGCCGCAGGTCTTGCAGGTGGTCGGTCGGCACATGAGGTGACTCCGTTCGTGTCGGGGTTGAGAGTGGTGAGAGGTGCTAGGGCCGGTTGGCTCAGCCGTGGGAGAAGGTGATGTCGGGCAGGACGCGAGTGAGCCAGCGTGGGGTCCACCAGGCGGCCTTGCCGGTCAGGCGGAGCATCACGGGCAGCAGGACGAGCCGGACCAGGAACGCGTCGAGGAGAACGGCGACGCCGAGGACGATGCCCATCTCCTTGGGCGGCAGGGGCCCGGACAGCGCGAAGGTGAAGAACACCGCGACCATCACGGCGCCGGCGGCGAAGATGACGCGCCCGGAGTGGGCGAGCGAGCCGACCATGGCCTCCTTGGCGTCGCCGGACTTCTCGTAGTGCTCCTTGGCAGAAGCGAGGAGGAAGACGGTGTAGTCCATGGCGATGGCGAAGATCATCGCGAAGAAGAACACCGGCGCCCAGGCGTCGAGGAACCCCTGGGACTCGAAGCCCAGCAGGTCGGCACCGATGCCGTCCTGGAAGACCACGCGGGCGACGCCGAAGGCTGCGGCGGTGGAGAGCAGGCTGGCCAGCGTGCCGAGGAGCGAGATGAGCGGGGCCTGCAGGGCGATGAGCAGGAGCAGGAACCCGAGGCCGAGCACGACGCCGATGACGAGTGGGGTGGAGTCGTCGAGCTGGGTCTTGAGGTCGAGGTTCTCCACTGCGGCGCCACCGACGATGGCGGAGTCGGGAAGGTCGGCACGCAGCCGGTCGACGGTGTCGGCGAGCTCGGGATCGGACGGGTCGACGGTCGGGACTGCCTGGATGAGCACCAGGTCGGTGTCGTCGGCCGCCGGCTGGGCCGGCATGGCTCCGGCGATCCCGGGGTCGTCGCCCAGGACCTTCGCGGTGGCCTTCGCGTCGGAGGCGTCGGTGATGACCTGCAGGGCGCCGGGGGCACCGTCGCCGAAGGCGTCCTTGACCTGGTCGTAGCCAACGCGGGCGCTGGCGTCGCCGGGCAGGACCTGGATGGACGGCATCGCGGTCTTGAGGCCGAGGACGGGGGCGGCGAGGGCGAGGAGCACGACGAGGGACGCCAGCCCGAAGGCGACGGGGCGCTTCCACAGGCGCTCGCCCCAGGCGGCGAACTTCGGTGAGCGGTGCTCACCCGTGTGGACCCACTTCAACGCGCCCTTGTTGATGCGGTGATCGAGCTTGTACAGCACCAGGGGGAGCAGGGTGAGGGTCGCCAGCAGCACGAAGACGACGGCGAGCATGATGCCGCCGGCCATGGACCGGAACGCCGGTGAGGGCACGAGCATGACTGCGGACAGGGACACGAGCACGGTGGCGCCCGAGAGCAGGACGGCCTTGCCGGCGGTGTCCATGGTCTCGGCGATCGCCTGGCGCGGCGTCTCGTGGTGGCCCATGCGGGCGGCACGGAAGCGGACGACGAGGAACAGGGCGTAGTCGATGCCCAGTGCCAAGGCGAACATCATCGCGAAGTTCATCGCCCAGATGGAGACCGGGATGAGCTCGTTGATGAGCACCAGTGAGCCTGCGGAGGCGACGAGGCCCGCGAGGGTGAGGATGAGCGGCAGCCCGGCGGCCACGAGGGCGCCGAACGCGAGGACGAGGATGGCCAGGGTGACCGGCCACGACATCATCTCCGACTTCAGCATGGCGTCGAGGTTGGCCTCGTTGAAGTCCGACCACAGCAGGGAGGCGCCGGTCGGGTTGACCTCGACGCCGTCACCGGACAGGGCCTCGAGCTCGGCCTTGAGGTCGTCGGCGACGCGGACCATCTCGTTGGGGTCCGCACCGGCGCCCGCGAGGATCACGGCCGTCTCGCCGTCCTGGCTCAGGGTGGCGCCGGGCTGGGGTGCGATCACGTCCGCGATGCGGGGCTCGTCCTTCAGGATCGCGGTGGCCTCGTCGATGACGTCCACGCCGGCGCCCTCGGTGACGGGGCCGTCGGAGGAGTGGATGACGACCTGAATGGCGGAGCTGGCGTTGCCGCCGAAGCTCTCGGTGGCGAGCTCGCGCACGGCGACCGACTCGGAGCCGTCGGCCTGCCAGCCGGCGCCGGAGAGGTTGGCCTCGACCTTGGGCGCGAACGCGCCGAGGCCGATGACGAGGAGCAGCCACACCAGGGCGGTGGCCTTGCGGTGGCGGGTGACCCACAGGCCGAGGCGCCCGAGGGGGCCGGGGCGGTAGCCGATGCCGTACGGATCGTCCGCGTCGTGGGGGACGGGCTGGGCGTGGCGGCGGGTGGCCGTCGACGTCATGCGATGGACTCGTTTCTGTGTGGGGGATTGACGGGGTCAGACGAGGGCCGGGACCGCGGTCGCGGCGGTGTACGCGGCGACGAGCAGGACCAGGCCGGTGAACGCGGCGGAGAGCCTGGCGGTGTCGGCGCGCGCCGCGAAGCGGGCTCCGGCGACGGAGCCGGCGACGGCCGTGACGGTGAGGGCGGTGACGAGCCACCAGTCCGGCGCGATGCCGGTGCCGGCGCGGGTGGCGAGGGCGGCGGCGCTGGTGATGGTGATGACGACCAGGGACGTGCCGGCGGCGTAGCCCATCGGGAGGGCGAGCGCGAGGGTGAGGGCCGGGACGACGAGGAAGCCCCCGCCGACGCCGAGGAAGCCGGTGAGCAGGCCCACCGCGGTCGCGGTGACGAGCACCTTCAGCGCGCGCGGGCACTGGCACATGAAGGTGGGGCTGAACGTGATGATCGGGTCGTCGAGGCGCGGGCGGTCTGCATGGGCGCCCGGCGAGGTGCCGCGGCGGTTGCGCAGCTGCCGGGCGGTCATGAGGCCGGCGACGACGAGCATGAGGCCGGCGAACGCGGCCAGCAGCACCGGCTCGGCGACGGCCGCGGACGCGCGGGCGCCGACGACCGCGCCGCCGATCGCCACGACGCCGAACGCGGCTCCGCGCGCGAGGAGGACGTTGCCGGCGCGATGCGCCGTCACGGCGCCCGCGAGCGAGGTGACGCCCACGACCACCAGCGACCCGGTCGTGGCCTGCGTGGCGGTCTCGCCGAGCGCGAGGAGCACCGGCACCGCCAGGATGGAGCCGCCGCCGCCGAGCGCACCCAGGCTGAGCCCGATGAGCGCGCCGGCGACGACGGCGGCGAGGAGCGCGAGGCTCACGCCTCGGGCCCCACGAGGTGTAGCCCGACCTTCTCGGCGTTGTCGAAGGAGTCGTCGACGGCGACGAGCCTCACGCCGGCGGCGGAGAGGAACGACGCGGCGACCGAGGCGCGGTAGCCGCCGGCGCAGTGCACCCACACCTCCCCGGCCGGCACGTCGGCCAGGCGCTGCGGGAGCTCGTGGATGGGCACGTTGACGGCGCCGTCGATCCGGGCCTTGTCGTGCTCGTCGGCGCGGCGCACGTCGAGGACCACGATCTCGCGGTGGTGCCGCACCTGCGCGAGGTCGGCGAACGTCGCCGTCGGGAACGACGACAGCTCGCGGTCGCTCCAGTCCTCCGGACCGCCGGTCGCGTGTGCTGCGGGCCGGTCGATCCCGATCCGCACGAGCTCGCGCTGGGCCTCGCTGACGTCCTCGGCGGTCTCGCCGAGCAGCGTGATCGGCGTGCCCCACGTGACGAGCCAGCCGACGTACGTCGCGAACGCGCCGTCGAGGCCGAAGTTGAGCGTGCCCGGTGCGTGCCCGGCCGCGAAGGCGGTGCGGGTGCGGAGGTCGACGACCCACTCGCCGGCGTCGATGCGCCGGCGCAGCTCGGCTGCGTCGGCGACCGACGGCAGCGACAGGTCCGGCTCCGACGGGCCGGCCGCGTTCGCGGGCGCCATGTGGGCGTAGTAGGTCGGGTAGGCACCGAGCCCGGCCAGCAGCTCGTCGACGTAGGTCTGCTCGTCCTGGGTCAGCACCGGGTTCGAGCGCTTCTCCTGGCCGATCGTCGACTCGGTGGCGTCGGACTGGGTGGCGGAGCAGAAGGAGCCGAAGCCGTGCGTCGGGAACACCTCGGCGTCGTCGGGGAGCAGCTCGGCCAGCTTGTGCGCCGAGGCGTGCTGGTGACGGACCAGGTCGTGGGTGTGCTCCGGCCCGAGCAGGTCGGGCCGGCCGGTGGCGCCGTAGAGCAGCGAACCTCCCGAGAACACCGCGACCTGCTCGCCGCTGTCGCCGTCGGTCAGGGCGTAGGAGAGGTGGGTGAACGTGTGGCCGGGGGTTGCCAGCGCGGTGACGCGCATACGTCCACCCACCTCGACGACCTGCCCGTCCGCCACGGGGGTGCGGACGAAGGACACGTCGTCCTCGCCGTTGACGAGGTACTGGGCACCGGTGCGATGCGCGAGCGCGAGGCCGCCGGTGACGTAGTCGTTGTGGATGTGGGTCTCGAAGACATGGGTCAGGCGCACGCCGTGCTCCTCGAGGAGGTCGAGGACGCGGTCGACGTCGCGCTGCGGGTCGACGACGAAGGCGACCTCGCCGTCGTGCACGAGGTAGCTGCGGTCGCCCAGCGTGGGCGTCTCGATCGGGAGGATGGTCAGGTCCTGGCTCATGGTGCTGTCTCCTTGCGGACTGGTCTGCGGGACTGTGCGGGGTGCGGCTCGGGCGGCTTCAGCTGTCGGCGGGGGCGCCGGTCGCGAGCGGGCGCCCGGAGCGGGCCCAGGCGGTCGTGCCGCCGGCGACCGAGTACGCCTCGTACCCATTCGCGACGAGCAGGTCGGTCATCGCGGCGCTGCGGTTGCCCGACGCGCACACGACGTAGACGGGGCAGGACCTGTCGAGCTCGCCGAGCCGGGAGGCGAGGTGACCCATCGGGATGGGTGTCGCGCCCGGCACGTGCCCGGCGACGTACTCGTCGGCCTCGCGGACGTCGATGACGTGTGCGTCGACCTCGGCTGCGCGGGCGAGTCGCTCGATGTCGATCTCGGGGGTGCGGCTGCTCATGGTGGACTCCGTCCTGACTCGGTGGCGTAGATACCCGGTGGGGTATCGACCTGCGTAACCGTACAGACCCCGGGGGGTATTCCAGAAGTCGGGGTCGATGTGGTGTGGCGTGCGTCATGGAATACCGGAGGGGGTATCTTGGTTGGAGCCAGGTGCCACCACCTGACCACAGCAGAGGAGCCAACCCGATGGCCACCATCAACCTGGGTGCGGAGAACTTCGAGAGCACCGTCATCGAGAACGACATCGTCTTCGTCGACTTCTGGGCGTCCTGGTGCGGCCCGTGCCGCATGTTCGCCCCTGTGTACGAGAAGGCGTCCACCGAGCACCAGGACATCGTGTTCGCCAAGGTCGACACCGAGGCCGAGCAGGCCCTGGCTGCGGCCGCGAGCATCACCTCCATCCCCACGCTCATGGCGTTCAAGCGCGGGACGCTGGTGTTCTCCCAGCCCGGCGCTCTGCCTGCGGCCGCGCTCGAGCAGGTCATCACCGCCGTGCGCGAGCTGGACGTGGACGCTGCCCTGGCCGAGCAGGAGGCGAGCGCCTGATGGCCACCTTCACCCTGAGTGCCACGCTGCCCCGCTCGTACGACGATGCGGTCGAGGCCGTCCGCGCCGCGCTCGGCGAGCAGGGCTTCGGCATCCTCACCGAGATCGACCTCAAGGCGACCCTGAAGGCCAAGCTCGACGTCGACGTCGCACCCCAGGTCATCCTGGGTGCCTGCCGGCCCGCGCTCGCCCACGAGGCGCTGGGCGTCGACCCGTCGATCGCGGCGGTCCTGCCGTGCAACGTCGTGGTGCGCGCCCTGGACGAGGGGACCACCCTCGTCGAGGCGTTCGACCCCGACGCGATGATGGGCCTGGCCGACAACGCCGCACTGCACGCCGTCGCCGCCGACGCCAAGGAGCGGCTCACCGCCGCGCTCGCGGCACTGACCCAGGAGAACTGATGGAGCTCGACCCCACCTCGATGAAGCCGGTCATCAACCGCATCAAGCGCGCCCAGGGCCAGCTCGCCGGCGTGCTGCGCCTGCTCGAGGAAGGCCGCGACTGCGAGGACGTCGTCACCCAGCTCGCGGCCGTGTCGAAGGCGCTGGACCGGGCCGGGTTCGCCATCGTCGCCAGCGGCCTGCAGCAGTGCCTGGTCGAGAACGACGGCGACGCCGACAGCCTCGACGTGAAGAAGATGGAGAAGCTCTTCCTCTCCCTGGCCTGAGCGACGTCGGCCCCTCCGTGCTCGGGCGGGTCCGGGTCATGGGCGTGCCCTCCCGGTGACCCGTGACGAGGAGTGCGCCGCTCCTGGAGGGGATCGGCCCCGCAACGTCGTGGCGCCGAACTAGGATCGCGCGGTGCGTCTGGTCTCGGCAGTGCTCGGCTTCCTCCTGCGGAAGCTGGGCGCGCTCCTGGCGGTCGTGCTCGTCCTCTTCCTCGGTTACCTGCTCGTCCAGGCAGCGGTCCCCGCGGTCAAGGAGGCCGTGACGGACCGCGAGCGCCTGCAGCAGGTGCGCGCGGACCGCGTCGCGCTCGACGAGGACCTCGACCGGCTCCGGGCCGAGCTCGCGGAGGCCCAGCGCGAGGAGATCGCCTCGCGATTGGACGGCATCGGCGCCGAGGTCGTCACGCTCGGCGACCGCGTGTCGGAGCAGCAGTCCGTCGTCGCGGAGAAGGTGGCGGAGAGCGAGGAGTGCGGTCGCCTCCGCGAGCTCATCGAGAACCTCCCCGTGGTGCCCAACACGTGCGACCTGAAGGAGAAGGCCGCCGAGTCGGCACGTGAGACGCTGGAGACCCTCGAGTCGAGCCTGGCCCAGGCCGAGGCCACGGCGTCGGTGCTGCGCGACCCGGACCTGACGCCGCAGGAGAAGCTCGATCGGCTCGGCGAGGGCGGTGGCCAGTCCGCCACCGAGCGGGAGATCGCGAACACGGAGGCTGCGCTCGCGCAAGAGCTGGCCGAGGAGCGACGCCTGGAGCAGACCCAGGGATCGGGGGTCGGGTGGGTCGTCGACCAGTGGGCGCGGTCGTGGCGGTGGCTGGCCGCCATCGCGCTGCTCGTGCTGGTGATGCCCCCGCTCCTGAAGACGGCCAGCTACTTCCTCCTCATGCCGATCGTCCACCGGGCTCACAGGCCGATCCGTCTCGCCGGCGACGCAGAGGCGGGTGAGCTGAGCAGCCTGCCCGCCACGCGCACCCTGACGGTCGACCTCGGCGCCGGCGAGGTGCTGGCGGCGCGGTCCGAGCACGTCCGCCCGGTGCAGGGGAAGGTGCGCAGCCACCTCCTCTACGACTGGTCGTCACCGTTCATCAGCTTCGCAGCCGGCCTCCACGGCCTGACACGCGTCACCGGCGACGAGCGCGTCACCTCGGCGACGCTGTCCACGCCCGGGGACCCGGACTCGTACCTGATGCGGATCGACTTCGTGGACCACCCGGGGCTGGTGATGCGACCCCGGCACGTCGTGGGCGTGATCGGCGAGCCGGAGCTGCAGACGCGGTGGCGGTGGGGCATCCAGTCCCTCGCCACGTGGCAGGTGCGCTACATCATGTTCTCCGGCACCGGCAGCCTCATCGTGCAGGGCAGTGGCGACGTGGTGGCGACGAACCCGCGGGGCGGGACCACGAGGATGGACCAGCACCTGATGATGGGCTTCGACTCACGGCTGCGCGTGGGCGTCAACCGGACCGAGGTCTTCTGGCCGTACCTGCTGCGGCGGACCCCGCTGGTCGACGACGAGCTCACCGGCTCCCACCCGCTCTTCTGGCAGAAGTCCACCACGGAAGGGACCCGGAACCCGGTCGCCCGGGTGTTCGACTCGTTCTTCTCCGCCGTGGGCAAGCTGCTCGGCTTCTGATCGTGGCAGGGTGGCCGCATGGCCAGGTACGCCGTCAACCCTGACGCAGTCGCCCACGCCCGCCGCCTGATCGAGGGCCGGCAGTACGTCCTGGACAGCGACTGGGGTGACGTCCAGCCGGGCGCGGACGCGCAGAACGCCTACCTAGAGAGGCACCCCTGGGAGGACTACGCGGCGTGGCACCTCGGGCTCACCGAGGGGGCGAACGACGGGACCAAGGCGAGGTACGCGTTCGTCTACGGCGACCTGCGCCGGGTCCACCGGTCCGGGCTGATCGCCTGCGTCTACCGGGCCGCCGAGTGGCGGCACAAGGCGGTCGAGCTCGCCGCCCACGACCTGTTGCAGGAGCTCGACGCGAAGGCCGGGATCGCCTAGGGGTCAGACGCGCGCGATCGACGCCAGGGCGGTGAGCGCGGCCTCCCGGTCGGTGGTGTCGACGATCGCCCAGCCCCGTTCCGGGGCGAGGTCGAGCAGCTGCTGCCGGCCCTCGAGCACGAGCGGGTCACCGCCACGCTCCTCGATGATCCGCGAGACGACTGCCGAGACGGGCGTGACCTCGCGCGCGTGCAGCCGACCGAGCAGGACCTCCGGTGCCGCGTCGAGCACCACACCGGCGTACGTCGCGTCGGCCTGCGTCGCGGCCGCCTCGAACCGGTCGGCCTCGCTCGGCGTGACGATGAGCTGGGGGAGCACCACGTCGCGCCCGGTGGCGAGGTAGGCGGTGATCAACGCGAGCGCGGAGGTGCGGACGGCGTTGCCGGTCCCGACGAAGTCGAGGTCCCAGCCCGCGACCCACGTCCGCAGCTCGTCGATGTCGCAGACAAGGGTGCCGGGCCGCGCGGCGGCGTACGCACGGGCCAGCGTGGACTTGCCGACGCCGGAGGGACCGTTGAGGTGCAGCAGGAGGGGCACCGCGTCACCCTAGGACGCGCGCTGCGTCCCCAGGACCGACGCGGCGCGGTTGAAGCGATTGCTTGACCTCATGTATCTTGATGTCGAGATAGACCGACGCCGAACTTAGGGTCGCCTTCCTTCCCGTCCCTTCATCCACGACGGCAAGATGGGTGCGAACCCGCGAACTCCCGAGGAGATGTGGCTGATGGCCAGTCAGGACAGCTTCGGTGCCAAGGGCACCCTGGACGTGGACGGACAGTCCTACGAGATCTACCGCCTCGACGCGGTGAAGGGTGAGGGTCTCGACGTCGAGAGCCTGCCGTTCTCGCTCAAGGTCCTGCTGGAGAACCTGCTCCGCACCGAGGACGGTGCCGACATCACGGCCGACCACATCAAGGCGATCGCCGGCTGGGACGCGAGCGCCGCTCCCGACCAG
>CAZDAO010000029.1:0-16862 GCA_964503015.1 uncultured Nocardioides sp.
GCCTCGGCGTCCACCTCGAGCGCGACGACGTCAAGGCCGAGGTGCTGCGCGACGCTGTCGAACGCGTGGCCGGCGACGCCGACGTCGCGTCCCGCGTGCGCGCCCTGTCCGAGGAGATGCGCGCCGTCGACGGGCCCGTGGTCGCTGCCGACGCCATCAAGTCCCACCTGGCCCGGACGTGAGGACCGACCCCGTGAAGCGAAGCCGTCACCCGTCACTCAAAGACGTGCAACGACTCAACCGAAGGCGGGACGTCACCCATCGGGCGAAGCAACACACTGCGCCGGTGCCCCAGGCAAGAGTCGAACTTGCGACCTTTCGCTTAGGAGGCGGCTGCTCTACCCACTAGGTCCGGCTACCCGCACACCGGTAGGGCGACCGTAATCGAGCGGTTACAGGACGCTGACCTGCGGTTTTGTTGCGCCGCGCCTGGTCGAAGGCCGTTTGGCGATGTCCGGCTGTAGACCGCTAAATCCGGCGATTCGCGGTGGTTCTGGGGGAATACGGGGGGAAGTTCGGCCGTCCTGCGGGCCCGCCTTGGTTCGTCCAGTGGCGGACCGCCCCCAAGGCCCGCTGCTGTGTGACGGGCTGCAACCCGGATGCCCGGTGACGCTACCCTGTCCTAGGATCTGGGTCCTACTTGGGCGTTGGGTCGTGGGGCCATCGTCATCGAGCGGCCGGCCGGCAGGTTCACGTCACCCTCCACGCAAGGAGAGTGAGCATGGACTTCGAGCAGATGCTGCGAGGTCGGGAGCAAGCTGCTCCAACGGAGCCCCGCGAATTGTGGGCGTCGTTGGATCGCAGGCCCGGATACGGCTACATGCGCGACGTACAGGCACAGGTCCTCACGGCGTGGCACGCGCGACGCAACGACCGAGATCTGGTGGTCAAGGTTAATACCGGCGGCGGCAAGACGATCGACGGACTCCTCATCCTGCAGAGCTACATCAACGCCGGCGACGGCCCAGGGTTGTACGTCGCACCCAACAAGTACCTCGTCGAACAGGTGGTCCGCGAAGCCGAGAACCTCGGGATCGCCACGGTCACCGACCCCGACGACCCGCGCTACCTGTCGAGCGAAGCGATCGCGGTCGTGACGGTCGCGAAGCTCGTCAACGGGCGATCCGTGTTCGCGGCATCCAGGCCCAACCGTGCCCCCGCGCCGATTGGAAGCGTCGTCATCGACGATGCCCACGCGGCCCTGGCCACCACGCGGGAGCAGCTCAGCATCACCGTCAAGCGTGGCCCCGGGCCATTGTTCGATGAGCTCCTGACGCTGTTCGATGCCGACCTCGACACCCAGTCCCCGGGGGCGCTGCTCGAGGTGAAGTCGCGGGCCTTCGGGGTTGTCGCGCGAGTGCCGTTCTGGGCGTGGCGCGAGCGAGTGGCTCGCGTTCGTCAGCTCCTCCACGCGCATCAAGACTCCGACCAGAGCCTGAGGTACGCATTGCCCGCTCTGGACGAGGTGCTGCACCTTTGCCGGGCCGTCTTCACGGGCTCAGAGGTCACCCTCACGCCGCCTTGCACCCCGATTCGCCACATCACCGGTTTTACCGAAGCGAAGCATCGTGTCTACCTGACGGCCACCCTCGCCGACGACAGCGTGCTCGTGACCGACTTCGGCGCCGATCCCACCAGCATCGAGGCCCCGATCACCCCGCTGACTGCCGGTGACATCGGCGAGCGCATGATCTTGGCACCGCAGGACATCAACCCCGCCGTGATCCTGGACGATGCTAGGTCAGAAATCGCCAAGCTTGCCGGGAGCTACAACGTCGTCGTCCTGGTGCCTAGTGCTCGCGCTGCGCAGGCGTGGACCGACTACACGAACCACGTCGTCTGGGCGGGCGACGTCGACAACGCGGTCACCCAGCTCCGGGCCGGACACGTGGGGCTCGTGGTGATGGTCAACAAGTACGACGGAATCGATCTCCCCAACGATGCCTGCCGGGTGCTGGTCATCGACGGACTGCCCGAGTACTCCCACGGCGAGGAACGCGTCGAGTCCAAGCTCCTTCGGCAGGCGGGAGCAGACGATCGGCAGGTTCAGCGCATCGAGCAAGGCATGGGACGCGGGGTGCGATCCAACGAGGACCACTGCGTCGTGTTCCTGCTGGGCTCTCGCCTGGGTCAGCTCGTCGCCGACCCTCGCTCCTTCGATCGCTTCTCCGCCGCCACACGTGCACAGCTGAGGCTCTCCCGAGAGGTCGCCAAGAACCTCACCGGTGGGGGCATCTCCGACATCATCGGCGTCGCCCGCCAGGCCCTGACCCGTGATCACAACTGGGTGGCGCTGGCGCGACAGGCGTTGGTGAGCATCCCTGCCCCGACCGGGTCGGTGTCACAGATCGGTGTCGCGCGCCGCAACGCCTTCGAGATGGCATGCGACGGCGACAACGCCGCGGCGGCGCAACTGTTGTCGCAGGCGGCAAACGGTACGACCGGACGCGAACAGGGGTGGCTGCTCGAGCAGAAGGCAGCGTATGAGGACCTGTACAGCCCGGCGACCGCGCAGCAGACGCTCCTTGCTGGTCGCAGGCAGAACCCGTCGACGCTGCGCCCGTTGAGTGGGTTGACCTATCAACGGCTCCAGGTATCCGCGGACCAGGCGCAGCAGGCCGCTGACTTCCTCGCCGGGCGCTACGCGTCCGCTCACGAACTGCGCATCGGGATCCAGGCGATCGCGGACGACCTGGCGTTCGATCCCGAACGCACCGATGAGGCCGAGGAAGCATTGAGGCAGACTGCCCTGCACATCGGGCTGAGGGGCGAGCGGCCCGAGCTCGAGTGGGGTAGCGGCCCCGACGTCCTCTGGGCGCTAGGTCAACTGTCCTACTGGGTCATCGAGGCGAAGACCGGGGCAACGTCCGATGTCATCCACAAGCGCGACGCGAATCAGCTGGCAGGTTCGATGAACTGGTTCAGCGACCGGTACGACGTCAGCTGCGACGGAGTGCCGGTCATGGTGCATCCTGCGAGGGCGCTCGCCCCCGACGCCCGCGAGACCCCCGGCATGAAGGTCATCACCGAGGACGGCCTGGGCAGGCTGCGCTCAGCGTTGGTTGCCTACGCGACGGGTCTCGCCGCGACGAGGTTCGATGAGCGCGACGCAGTGAACGCTCAGTTGACGGGCCACCATCTGCGAGCCAGCGACCTTCCCGGATACCTTCGGGCGGCGAAGCCAGGGCACTGAAACGACGATCACGCGCAGGCACGGTTAGCCTGACGGAGTCCCGGCACACCTGGCTCAAGTCCGACCCCGCTCGACGGCATCTCGCAGCCGCGACGCTCAGAGAAAGAGACGGTACGGGTAGACGTTGTCCTCGAGGTCGGGGGCGTTGGAGACGACCTCGGACAGCTTCTGGGCATATCCGAGGGTGACGGGAAGTGGGTTGTAGGGACTGTCATTGTTCCAGTCGAGTCGAGTGAGACAGAGCACGTCTGCCGCCAGGAGCTGCAGGTCTCCCCTACCGCTATAGCGCGTGAAGCCGATGGGACGCGGCAGGTTCTTGCCGTCCGGGCTGAAGTAGCGGTCGTCGATGCCGACCTTGGACGGCCCCCGCGTCCACAGCAGGCCGCTGTGGCCGTCGAACTGCTGCATCGTGCCGCGCTTGACGGGCATTCGGGCGGGCGTGGGTCCGGCCGCTGCGGTGCCGCGTGAGGCCAATGCAACTCCGCGCCACCGGGAGCGTTGCAGCGAGACGCATTCGATGTTCGTGGCGGCGCCCCAGGCGTCGAAGACGCCTTCGACTTCCTCTTGCCGCCAAGCGCTTTCCTTGTGGACGACGAACCGCTCGGGCATGGCACCCGCGTGCCGCTTGCGGTACACGTCAGCGGTGCGGCTCATGACGGTCCGCATCTCGTCGCGGCTGAGGTGGGGGTTCCGCCGCGGTCCACGGTCGCGCGGTTCGAGGTTGTAGGCCACGAACTCGAGGCCGCCGCCCTGCGCGTCGAACACCTGCGAGCAGCAGGTGACGAAGTTGTTCTTGGTGCCTCCGCGGATGGCGTAGTGAAGTCCGACGTAGGCCGTGGTGTTTGGACTGGTGGGGGTGAGACGCCACGGGATGCCGCCCGCTTTCGCGAAGAACGCGAGGGACAACCGCCAGGCGGTGGAACACCACTGTCGGCTGGCCAGTGCCGAGTCCTCGCGGAGGAACTGGATGGGGATGCCCATGGGGGCGACAGTTGCCTTGATGCGGTCATGAAGATCGAACCGACCGTCGCGAGACTTGCGGAGGCTTTCCCACGAGCTCGGCAGCAGGATCGCGATGACGTCCCATTCGTCTCGGTGGTCGCGTAGGCCGTGGATCGCGCCGAGAAGGGCGTGAACCAAGTTCGCGTGAGGATCCTCAGAACCGCGGCGAGGCGTATCTGGGGCGAGGGTCGCATTGCAGTGGCTGCCCGCGATCCCTTCCAGGCCGACTCGAAAAGCGCGCTCGAAACCCGGGAAGGTGGGCACGTAGTTGCGGCGATCCGACGGGTTTGCCGGCTGGTGAAGGCGCTTGAGGAAGTCGAAGAGCCTAGCCTGTTGGTCCTGTGTAGCGATGGTGGCGATCCGAAGCACCTGGCCCGTTGGATGACCGGTATGGGGACCGTGGACCACCAGGCCCTGAAGTGGGTTGTGACGGCGGCCGCGTTCGAGTCCGGGTTCGCCGCCGAAGACCAGCGGCCTGTCCGCGACGTGCACGAAGGCCGGGAGGTCTGAGGGCACAGGCGTCAACGTCGGAGTCTCTGCGAATCGGGGCGTGGGGTTCTCGTAGCTCATCACGCAGGCCTGCTCCACGCGTTGGTGCGCCCGATCGTGATCGATCCGGCCGACTCATGCCGGCTGGCCGTTCCCGGCACGGTCAGCACGGTCGGTTGGTCAGGGGCAAGCAGTCCCGACCAGGCGCCGATGATGGCCGCCCAGGTTTCGTTCTGCCTGCGTTGGGCCCACTGCTCGGATCGCCAAGCGTTGGCCGGGTCGGCGAGTGCTCGAGTGCGGTCGTCGACGTCGTGCTCGTCCGAAGGAGGTGGCGTCGATACCCAGGTGTACGGCGTGAAGAGGAGCCAGTTGCGTTGCCCCAGCCGATCAAAAGACAGCTCGATCTTTTCTGCCCATCGACGGCTACTGCCGTCCTTCATGCGGCCATAGGAGCGGTCGAGCGTGCCGAACAGAGGTGTCTTCCCATAAGCCACGTTGAGCTCGCGGCGCATGCGCGCCAGAGCCGCCGGCTCGCGCTGTCGCGGTGACGTGACGACAAGATCGGGTGAGCCTCTCTTGTCCACCATTATGGAGATAGGCAGACGCGCTTGGAGTGACCATGCGACGAGCTGGAGGAGCAGCGCTTCGTGGTGCCGCTCAGCGCCGTCGGCGAGCGGAGCGACACTGACCACGCCAGCCTCGCCCACGTCGGCCAAACGGGAGCGGCGCGCGTACTCCACGAGCCGCGCACGTGCGGCGGCTGGGTCGCCCAGGCACAGCACCTCGCCAGGGCCGCTCAACACTACTGGCCATTCGCGGCGAGGAGTCAGCGCGCGACGAGCATCCCGCCGGGTCCATGCAGCAGGGATCTCCACCCTCGTGACTTCCAGGTCAGATGCGACAACCGGCAGCGCGTTGAATCGCAGTACCGGCCAGTCCCGGGTCTTGGTCGGGAGCGCGGCTGGAGCCGCGCGTGGCACCGGGTGCAGCTTGTTGAAGTACTCGCGCATGGGACCTGCGACCACGACCTGCCGCGACAGCGACGCCATCGTCTCGTCGAAGCTTGCTGCAACGACCAAGTGCATCGCGACACCGGCGTCGATGCCTACTTGCAGCAAGTCGGAAACGGAGTCTGGGAGTAAGGAGCCAGGCCGTACGATCCACCACACCCCGAATGGCCAGGCCTCGGGCTCCCTGAGCGTCTGTGTCAGCATGCCCATGACGGACGCGTCGCGGCCACTGTATCCGGTGATGACCAACCCGAACTGACGACTTGTGTCGATGACAAACCGACGCATTCTCGCGTCCTGGTCGCGAAGCTCATCGTCAACGTTCATGAGGCGCTGCTCGCGGAAGTCACCGTGAAGCTTGACCACCAACGGCCACCGACGTTCCTGAAGCGCGACGACGGCGCGACTGGTGGAGTCCAATCCGGCAACGTTGAGTTCTCGCTCCGACAGGTCCATCAGGTCGGCGGCGGCACGCTCCGCGTCGCGCACACCTTGCTCGATGAGACGATCGAAATTGGTGGTGATGACCAGGTCGCATGCGCCGGAGGTAATCAGCCCTCCCATGGTGCGCTGCGCGTAGCCGGGGCGTACGCGCTCGATGATCTCCTGGAGGAACGCCTTGCGTGCTGCTGCGTCGGGCAAGCACAGCTCGAATGCCGCCGAGTAGTCGGACGCAGAGTTGAGGGCCGGCATACCGTTGGCGGCATCGAAGTACTTATAGACCCTCTCCAGTACGGCCGGGTCAGCGTCGTCGAAGGACTGTCGCACGATGCCCTGTTCCGCGGCGTACCTGTCAATCAGGAGTCGGTCACGTATGGAGGCGGCCAAGGGAACGCCGGCAGATGCGCTTGCTCCCGCGCCCAACAACCAAGCAAGTTTGGCCCGTTGGACTGCCCACACGGTGGTGAAGTCACGCAACGAGTGCATGGTCACCCCGGCAGGAACACCTGCCACGCCGTGGGCTGGATGGCTGGACGACGTCGCCCGCTGCTCCGGGCTGGGCGAGGCTTCCTGTACCCCACGTGTCACTGCTGGACCTCCCCCAAGGCGGCTGTCGTACACCCTACGAAGACGAGGCCCGATTGGGAGGGATTCCGTCCGAGGACGCGCCAGACACATCCGAGCAGACGCACCAATCGATGTCAGAGCAAACCTCTAGCCTCGGCTCATGGCGACGTTCATCACCGGCACCCATCACCGTCCGGACTGCGGTGAGGAGCACACAGGGTCACGTGCCTTCGAGGAAGGACACAGCGATGGTTCGTGGACCGACTGGTGCGAGTTCACATGTCCGCGCGGCCACGTGTGGGCGCGCCCGGGCTACCAAGCAGTCAAGTAGTCAGGTAGTTCCTGAGGCGTAGCAGCCTTCACATCGGAACTTGGTTCAGTTCTCTGGTGATCATGAGCCGCCCGACAGGCTTTGGTCGATCGACCAACCGAGACAGACATCCGCAAGGTCGGCTGGCAACGTGCCTTGTATGTCTCGCCCGTAACACTTGGTGGGGATGCCTGCGCCGCACACGATCTCTGGATATGGAGTCGACTTCTCGACCCGTGCTCGTACCTCGAACTCAGCGTCAAGGAGAGCCCCGAACTCGAGCGCCACCGTCTCGCCGTTCCAAGAGTGTGCGGTGGCTTCAAGAGCCAGTTGAAGGATCAGACTGTGGTGCCGGAGGTTCCCCACCACAGGGAGAAGCACTGTTGCTGGCGCTAAGTCGAGCTCCGTTCCTTCCGGCACCAATTCGTAGTCGCCGAACGTGATCGACGAGACGGGCGCCCTGCCCCCTCTCAAGATTCCAGCGAACCCGACAATCGTGTTGAAGGCATCGTGGTTTGCGAAGTCTCTGAGCTCTACAGATCGTTCCGGCCAGCCTTCGACGCTTGTACACGTGCGCCAGCCATCGATCATGGCGGCTAGACCTTCTAAGCCGGGGAACAGGTCCCCGGCGTCAAATCCCTTGTCAATCCTGGGGTCCTGATCCCGGCGGAAGACACTGGCGCCGTGAGACAGCAGGCCGAAGAAGTCGACAGCCGTTGTCAGGTCCTCGAGTGCAACGCTCACGTCTGGATCCACGTACAGCTCGGTCTCGTGCACCTTCTGGCCGTCGCGATCACGAGCCTCGGAGAAGATGAGGCTGATGCCACCATCGTGCACGTATCCCGAATGTGTGCCGATGGCTCTGAATTCGAACGGCTCAGTGACGTCGGATTCGTCGCGGATCACTCGGAGCGCTGTCGGCATCTCTTGGCTGTATCCGGAGAAGACCAATGGTTGCGGCAGAGAGGTAAGGAACTCGATGACGTCGGAGCGAAAACTCAACTCCGAGATCCGAGCGGCTGCCCTCTCATCGGCGCCGAACGCTGCGTGGAGGAGCTGACGTTCTTGGCCGTCGTCGAGACGCTCGAAGAGCGAGTAGTAGTCGACGGTGGAGACCCACGTGAGCTGGCCATTACTTCCAGTGCGTACGTGGACCGATGTGTTTGGCAGAACGGAGTTGACTCCTGACTCGGCGACAGCGACCTGAACCCGGTTGCTGTAACCGTGCTCGAGCATTCGATCAACGGAGCCTCGAAAGGAACCCGACTCCTGGCAGTCCCCCGGTGAGACTTCCATCCGAGTCTGGCCAGACTTCAAGAACGCGTGCATGTCCGAGACAAACTGCTCATCTACCAAGCGGTGATAGGTGGGTGCGGTGGCGGGTCCCGACGTGAGGTGCACCAGTACGAACACCATCGGCGTGCCAGAGCTCAACAGGTTTCGCGCGTCCTGAGGAGAGAGATACACGACACCCGCTGCCGATGTCGTGGCTCTGACACACGCACCGAGTACCGTCGCGCCTATGGGGCTTGACTGCCGCGACACATGGTTGAGGTCGACCTGACACCAGAAGTCAGTTCCGAAGTCTTCCTCCACCTTGGTCGGAAGTAGACCATTGCTGCTCGCGAGGAGCCGGAAAGCCAGTTCCCCATCTGTGCCAACTCGCTGGCCGAAACTTCTTCTCTTGCCGCTCTCCGGCCGATCGAGTTGGTTCACGCTCCTGCTTCCTGGGGTGTCGAACGTCGAAGACTCATCGCGACAGCCTTTCACCCGAAACTCTAGATGGAAGAAAATCGGTGCTTGGCTCCCGTGCGCGACGCATTTCCAGCCACAACGTGGGCCGCCACCGGTCGGGTGAAGGGTGGCGAGCATGGTAAGCGTCCGAATTGGTCGCGGGCCGCGTGCTGGGCTGTCGAGCCGGCGGCCGTTGAGGCATGCACCATCGCGCGGTGAAGGCTGATGGGCGTGCCGGTGCTGCCTCAGTCGGCTCTCTGACCCAGGTGCCATTGCCGGTGGCGCGACGCTTTCGACACTGTCTTGGACACCAACGCCGCACACTCATCGCAGACCAAATGCTGACCATCGAACTCGAACCCGAACATCCAGTCATCCCGTGTGGGGTCCTGTTCTGACCCATCTGGATTCAAGTACTTCATGCAGAAACACGCTACCCGTTCAGAGAAGCCTCGATGGGCCGGTTCCCTGGTCTCGGTGAGTGCGTCTGCCCGGAGTCACACCTTGTGAGTCACGTGCAAGCGCGCCTTCGCGACCGGCGCAGGGGCGCGTCTTGCCGCCGCGAGCCGGCCGTGTACCGCATCACGGTCGCGCGTCGGCCATCCGGGACTCCCGTAAGTCGCCAGCAGCCGACGAATCGCACGCGAGTCTTCCGGCCGAGAGCGCTGGGCTACCTCAGCGCCCGGAAACTCACAAGCCCGCACGGGACGCTTGTTTCGAGTTCTTGACCGCGAGCGTCCCGCGCAATTGTGACCACGTCGCCACAACGAGCAGCGGGGACCTCGGTCGGAAGCCAAGGAGTGTCTTGGCAGTAGAGGTATGCGGTACCTAGCCGCGGAACATGGATGGCGAAGGCGCCTGGGGTCTCGCCCGTACCTACCAAGACGCAGGCTTCCACCCCGCCAAGAACCGCGATCGGAGTTGGCCGGTATCGAAAGGTGTCGTCCGCGGTGACTAGCTGAGTGACGTATCCTCCGACCGTCTCCGTCTGATGAATCCCTGCGAGCGATTGCATAGGGGCTTGAAGACCTAGCTCCGCGACGCTCCCAAATGCCGGGCTCCTGAGTTGCTGGAACCTGTCGTACGCCTCGGCGTCGCCTGCCCACGTCGAACCAGTGCTCGTCACGTCCAGGCGTTCACCGAAACGCACCCTGACAAGCCGAAGGGGGTGCAAAGACCCCACTACGACGTCACAACCCTCAAGGTCGGCAGCTGCCCACTCAACATGCTCTGCGGTTCCGGTGCGTGCGGCGCGAACCAGGTGCTCGCTCGCCTCGAAGAACGCCGAACCGGTGATGCCCACGAACAGGTCGTCGCGCAAGATGTGCAGCTTTCGCCAGGGCTGGGTCCAGATCTGACCTGTGCGCTCCGGATCATCTGTCCACGTCACTTTGGTCTCAGCCGCGGCGTAGATGCCCGGAGGCTCGATTGCAGCTACGACGAGACTCATTCGGCAAACCTATGCAGTACGAGGCGCCGCTGCATTCCGCCGCGACGAGTGCGCGAACAACTGAGACATTGTGGCTAGCGAGGAGTGGTGAGAATGACTCGTGCGGCGGTTACGCGGTCTTCCTCGTCAAGCTGGGCAACGAGCATCACGATGAACTCTGCGGCCTGAGGGGCTCCGTGCTTGAGCGCGGTCCGCGCATATGTCTTCTCCAGGACCGTGCTCAGCGGGTTCGTCGTACCAGGGAGATCCTCGAGTGCGGTTCGGATGCCCTGCATCACGAAGGGCAGGGTGTCGGGACGGAGCCAAGGCTGTGCGAATAGATGGGTGAGCAGGATCTCCAGGTTGCCGTCAGCGCCCTTGATGTCACCGTCGGTGATGCGGACAAGTCCAAGACCGGCTGCCGCCGTCCAATGGGCGATGGCGAGCGGGTCGACGTCGGCGATCTTGTCGATCGCAGCGGATGCGAACTGCACGCATGCGACAGCGTCGGCCCACGAGTGCCTACGTGTGAGTGCTGCCGCAGCGCCCTTCGCCCTCCATCCGTCTAGCTCGGCAGCGTGCGTCATCACGCGAAGGTCGAAGTCGAGGTCTACGTGGTACGCCGACACAAGGGTTCCCCGCAGTGTCGAGCCGAGTTCAGTGTTTAGCCGGTTGGTGGCCTCGAGCGCTTCGAGAAGGTCTACCGTGCCGAAGGTTGGGACGCCGTCGCAACCAGCCAACTGCCGAAGTGATCGGTCGTCACACCAGAACGCGAGGCCTTCCGACGCCGCGAGATCCAGTGCACTGAGCCACGCACCGTCACTCGCCAATTCGGTGTAGCGCTTGAGGCCCGGCCAGCTGCGTCGTTCTGACCGGGCCATGAGTTCGACAACCAGATCGCCGCGAGTGGCGAACGCCTGGGCGTCCTCGAGGCTTGTCTCCGTGATCTGGGGGCGATCCTGCTCCGGGTTCCAGCCGAGTGTCATCGTTGACAGCATGTTGAGTGACTGCTGGGCGCTCAGGGCGTCGCGGTAGGCCGAGTCAGTCGTCTGCAGGGCCAGGAAGGCTCCCACCAGCCGGTCGCTGACGGCTTGGTCCAAAAGTGACAGGGTCGCGGCGGTGGAGGCGTCGATGACCACGCGTTTATCGAGCGCGGCGGTGGCCGCGTCTTTGGCTACGGTCGCCGCCGGTGCCGCAGGAATGTGGCTGTAGACGCGGCCTGCGCCGGTCTTGATACAGGCCTCGACGTAGGTGCGGTTTGTCAGTTCGGCGGCAAGTCCGAGCGGAAGGTCTCCGCACTCGACCTTCGCGCGGATCTCTGCGATGGCCGGGTCTTGGGTGTTTTGTTGTCTCAATAGTTCTGTGAGGGAGCCGAGTGGGTCGGTCTCGTCGAGGGAGACAGTCCAGAAGACTTCGTTTTCGGGATGCGCCTCGGTGAACTCCTCGGTGGCCTTGTGAAGCTCAGCGATGTCGGCGTCTGCGATGTCTCGGTCGTGTCGGCTGAGTCCGCGGTAAATCTGGATGAGGAACACACCAGTGGTGTCGGGATCGTCCAACCAGTTGGTCATCATCTCAAGGGAGTGCTGAACGAACTCGACGCTGTCGTCACACTCGGCCGCGAGACCGATCCAGGTCCGGGCGTCGGTCGCGCTTCGCGGCGCAAGGGGTCTCCCCTGGTACCTCAGCGCGCGCCACGCGTCCTCGATGGTCCCTGCTCGGACGAGGCTGTGGACCAGAGCCCATCGGACAGTGATGTTGTCAGGCGCCAGCGTGACCAGCTCTCGCGCAACTGCAAGCGACCGCGTGAACTCGCCCATCGACTCGAGTGCGTTGAACTGAATCATCAGGGTCTCAAGGCGCCCCGCCCAAGCGCCTCCACCCAAGGACAAGGCCGTGCCGGCGACCTCAAATGCCTTGGCGTAGTTGCCGGCGCTTTCGTAGCGTGCGGCTGCCATGCGCATTAGGAGCGGGTGGCTCCAACGGTTACCGCCACCTTCGAGGACCCGTGCAGCGTCTTCGACGTCGTCTTGAGCGACCAGCCGCTCGGCGAGGAGAACCGTGAGCTCCTCGGATTCAGTCGCACGGACTCTGAGCAGGGACATGTCGTCGTCGTTGCTCATCACCTCGTGCGTGGTCCGAATCCGTTCCACTGCAAGACGGGAATCCTCCGGTAGGGAGGCCAAGTTGGGCAGCCGCATCCCCAAGGGCGCGATCGCGGCTGCGGCCTGCAGCCGGGCAGTGTCATCGGGCGCGCTGTCCCATGCCTGCAGCCAGGCCTGTTCGGCATCGCTCGGACGATCTTCGGCGAAAGCCTTCCAGCCCTCCACCGTGTACGAGACGAAGGGGTCGTTGAGCACTTCGGCAATAGATCGGGCGTTGTCAAACCGCCCCATCGTGGCGGCCAGGATGGCCGACTCGCGCTGAAGCCTCGTGTCACTGGCTTCGTGAGGCAACGCCGTCCCCTCAGGAGCGGCTTGCGTCAAACGCCAAGCCTGATCGATGTTGGTAGCCAAGGCCGATGCTTTGACCGCTGTCAGGATGGGAGCGACACTGTCGCCGCGCCACGTGCGGCGCGAGTCACGCGCTTGGATAGCGAGCTCGTAGGCGCGTGCCAGATCGTCGAGCGCGTGGTTGGTCGGGCCATAGTGAGCGCGCGAGATGAGCGCCTCGGCAGTACGCAGTGTGTTTCCGCTACCTTCCGGGTGCAGAACTGCGGCATCCATTCCGATGGCGATCGCCCGGTCGAAGTCTCTCTGGCCTGCAGCCGCGGCAGATTGCAGAATGGACTTGATGGACTCCTCGTTCGCACCCTCGGCGGTCCACCTGTCCAGCAGTTGCTCCGCGAGGGAGTAGTCCTCGTCCTCGAGAGCCTCGCCAGCCGCGGCCAATGGGTGTTTCGGGATCGAGCGTGCCCACGTCAAGCGGGCCCGCTTCGAGTCACCGGCGCCAGCCGCGGTCATGCCCGCCCTGGCCCACCAGTACGACGGCGGGGCTCCGGCGTGAATCCCGCGCGAGACGTACTCAAGAGACGCATCAACGGCCCCGTAGTCGGCAGCCACGCTGCCCAGCCAGCACCACCCCTCGGCCGGCATGTCCTCGAAGACACTCAGCGAGGTGCCAATCCACTGTTGAAGCAGAACTGCGCGGTCACGCTCGCCCGCGAGCGTAACTACGAGCGCGCGCAGCGGTGGCCAGTGTGCTGCGATCTCTTGGGCCGATGCGGAGCGCCACGGGTGGAGCTTGTCCAGCGCATTCGCGAATGCGAGCTCGTCGCCGCCAGACGTCAGCAGTTGGCGCGGTGCAAGCTCTGACGACGCTACTAGCTCCTCAAGCCGCCGAGTCTGTGTCACTCGAGCATCCCCATCGGACATCCGGCGCAGCGATTCGTCGCGCACGATGTCGACAAGCCGGGCGACGTACATCTCATCGATGCCGAGCCGCCTAACGAACTGGTGAAGAGCGTCTAACCGGCCGTCTGCGATGGCATCTCGAACCTCCTCATCCTTGAGCCACGCGGCGAGATCTCTCCAACCGATCACGACCCCTTCCGACCGAGCGATCTTCGACGCAGCGAACGCAACGCGCGGTCGTACGGTCCGTTTGGTGAGCGCGGAGAACACCAACTTTCCCGCCGAGGTACCAGCACCCTTCAGGGCGCTCGTCGCTGCCGCGGAAGTCAGTGGCTCCATGCAAACGGCTCCTTCGCTATTGCCCGCATCCTGTCGGACGGGTCTGACACTGTCGTCTAGCTCATGTCGAGTCCGCGCCCACCCCGCTCCCATTGGGATCTCAAAGACATGCGTCTTGCGCGCTGGTACTGCTGCACGCATCGGTCTAAGCCCGACCTAGCCCACTACACACCTATCCCGGCGTCACTACGGATTCGTACGTCACTCGTAGCGTGGCGAGTGGTAGTTCTCTGCGAGTGGCTGGACCGAGTCATCGACGACCGAGAGTGGCACCAACCGCGGCCGACGACACCGACCTCACCCACCGCACTGGCCCTTGTCGTCCCGCATCCGACCACGGCGTCCCCTCTAGCGGACGACGTCTGCCGCCTCAAGCTTCTCCAGAAGAGTCCGGATGTACGGGTCGCTCACGTCCGGATATGTAGTCGGGAAGGTCCCAGGTCCTTCCCCTGAAGTCCTCTCGATGGTTAGGGCAGGCAGTTTCGGCGGCTCGGGGAGCAATCGGAACCCGTTCGGCCACGACTGGAACGTTGCTTTGACCAGACACTCTGCTGCCTCGTCTGCCATCCGCTGGTTGATCTGCCGCGCCAGTCGCGTGGTGAGCTCCACCGGCCGCGGCGGCGCGGTCTCCGTACCCACCAGCAGTGCCGTCGGCGATAAGGGCAGGTAAACCGGTGAACCCTTCGGAACAATCCCCGAGAACTCTCTCAGGCTCGGCTGGATCGCGACCGCAGGGGCGTCGCCACTGACGAGTCGAGGGTGCTTTGCGACGGCGACCTCCCAGTGCCACGACGCCAACCTGGTCATCATCTTGTCGGTCTCACGCAGCATGGTCCGCAGAAGGCTCCGGTTCTCCTCATCGGGATCGCGGTGCAAACGGAGCATGTCTCGCGTCATCTGCATGAGTCGCGCCTGTGCCGTCGGCGACACCTCCGAGATCTGCACGCCGAAGAGTCGTCCCGTCGCACCGGCGCCCAAGAGGGGTCCTAGGATCTCGTCAATCTGTTCCAAGTAAGACCTGGCCGTGGCCGTCCGAAACAACTGGGCTGCAACGAACCGACTCAAGAGCGACGCATCGGAACCTGAGACCGGGCCTCCTTCATCGTGGCTCCGCAGACGAGCCAGTGTCGGGCCCGCCGGTGTCTCGATACCCCGCATGAACCAGTTCTCAACATCGTCGTGCAAGACGCCACTCGACGTGCGAGCGTTGTAGAACCCGTTGCGCACTGTCACGTTGTCGATGTGCTGAGAGAATTCCCGGCCTGCACGCATGCGAACGTCGATCAACTCGGACTCGTCAGCAAACCCTCGCAGATACATTCGCGGCGCCGTGTGGTGCCGCCTCTTCAAACGCTCAACAGGCATGGCCGCAATTGTTGCCGCGACCACCCACAGTGGCTGGTGTTTTTCGGTCTCCTCAAGGAGTGGCGTCGCGTCGGCATCCCACGGGAGCCCCGGCCAACAGCACTAGCCATCAGGTCACTCACACCTGGCCACTTCCCGCACAGGACGGGGTCGCGGGCCGGCGCTGGGACCGTTGGACGTGGCGGTGAGTGCGGCCTTCCTCCGCGGATGTCAGAAGGGCACGGCCCGACGACAGCTTCTTCCACGGCGGGGTGTGAAACGGTTGTTTGCGGGGAATAGGTCCTCGGTCTCCGCATACGTCCTCCATCTCGGGAAGAGCAATGCCACGCCACTTCATCCGCTGTGTCATCGCCAGCATTGTCCTCGCACTGAGCCACACGCCATCCGCGTCCGCTGCTCCGCCAAGTTCTGCGGCCGACGGCGGACTCAAGCGAGTGATGAGCGTCGGGGGCGGAGTAGTGCTGGCGTGCCTTACGAAGTCGGGTGAGTTCGTCGGGGTGACATGGTGGTTGGAGAACACGCGGCGTGAGGACGTTGTCAAGGCGACGGCGAAGACTCGGAGCGTCGAGTTCGGTACTGACGTGTGGGAGCCGTGGGACGAGCAGATGTCCTACCGAACCGGGTGGATCAACCCCGGTCGTCGGGAGTCGATCGTCAAGGAGTCGACTACCGGCCCGGCCAGCGAGATGCAGACCAAGATCACGGTCGTGTCACGCGAGGACGACCGACGTCAGACTAGGACGTTCTCCTGGACGCGACTCGACCGGTGCTGAGCGTCAGCCGGACGGTCCCGTTCGCCAGTCAAATCTGCCTTCGACCGTCGAGCACTCTCCTCCGGCCGCCGCCGGGCCGCTGACTGTCTCATGCGCCACACTCGGCTCATGGTCGCGATCGGGTACGACGCCAACTTCCTCGACACCCCTGTAGCACCCCCGGACGCCACGGACGAGACGGCCACCGGAGGCGCATTCGTCCGGTTGGACTACGCGCACTTCAGTCTGCGTATGCACCCGACGCGACGTCTCGCGTGGTGGGTTGCTTGGAACGTGGACGGGCTGCGCCTGTTTCCGAGTGAGTCGATCAGTCGATCTGGCCAGAGCTTCCGTCTCGATCCGCGCATCGATGCTGAGGCTCAGACCGGTGAGCTGGCCTACGCCGACAATGACCTTGACCGCGGACACGTCGCTCGACGCTCCGACCTGCTGTGGGGCACTCTCGACGAGGCCCAGCGAGCCAACTCGGACTCGTTCTTCTTCACCAACATCACCCCTCAGATGGCCGACTTCAACCAGTCCGGACGCGGCGGAGTCTGGGGGCTGCTCGAGAATGCGGTCCTCGGCCTCGACGGACTCGAGGACCGACGCCTGTCGGTGTTCGGCGGACCGGTCCTCAAACCGGACGACCCTCCGTATCGGGGCATCGTCCAGCTACCGATCGAGCACTGGAAGATCGTGATCTATCGGCTCAACGGCGAGCTCCGATACAAGAGTTTCGTCCTCACCCAGAACCTCGACGGGCTTCAGCCTGCGGTGCCGGGCTTCCTTGACGACTTCGACACCTACCTCGTGTCCCTGGACATGCTTGAGCAACGCACAGCGCTGACCTTCTCCAGCCTTCGCACCCTCGAGGTCCC
>CAZDAO010000030.1:0-5348 GCA_964503015.1 uncultured Nocardioides sp.
CCTCCGGAGTCCCCCTCCCACCCCCGTACGTCAACCCGGTCTCGATGAGCACCGTGTACCGCGCCTGGCACCGTGCCCGTGCAGCATCCTTCACCGCCCAGCAACTGGCATCCCCGATGGCGCGGCGTCCCTACGACCTCCGTCACGCCTGCCTGTCCACCTGGCTCAACGCCGGCGTGCCCCCCGCCCAGGTGGCGGCCTGGGCCGGCCACACGGTCGCCGTGCTGCTTCAGGTCTATTCCAAGTGCGTCGACGGAGAACACGATGCCTTCAAGCAGAGGATCGAGGACGCGCTTGCAACACCCGCCACCCGCGAAACCACCACTCCGCCCAGCAGTCTGCCGCCCCAAGGACCCCAACGACGGCCCGGACTTCGACCCGTCCCGCCCATGACTTTCGCCGCGCCCGACACGAGAGAGGGATCGGCCATCGAACGGAAGATGCAGTCGCTCGCACCTCCATTCGGTTCTGCCTGGGGCCCACACCGCGGCCGGTAGCACGCAGACGATCCCGCACGTCCCAAGCCGTGCGCCGACCGCGTCCACCGGCGATGACGCCGACCTGGATACGGGGCCGCAATGCCGACCTCGACACAACCCGGCTCGCCACACTCGGGGTCATCCACAGGCTGCATCGCATGCGTTGCCCGGTGTCGGACGCGCTGACCAGACTGGCCGCATGGCTCCTCCTGCACTCACCGTCGTCGACACCTACCACGGTCACGCCCGCGAAGCCTGCGTCGTCACCGTCCCCAGCGACTCCGGACACGACCATCCCGGCACCTGGTCCGGTGAGATGCGAGCCAGGCTGCTCGACGAGGCGACCGGAGACTGGTGGTTCGAGCTCACCTACACCACCGACGTCAGCGAGAACCGGATCGACACCTTCCCCGTGGAGTGGGTGCGCCGCATGGATCTCGACGACTTCGACGGCTTCGTACCGAAACGTCACCTGCGTCCCGTTCGCCAGCGACCCACCGACAGTTCGTCGGCAAGCTGATTGCCCGCGCGACCCGTACGCCGCAGGGCTCGCCGCGCCACGAGGCGGGCGAGAAGTCGGTGGCGCCATCGTGGAGCGCGGGCACGACATCGAACTAACGTGCGTGCCATGTCGGACTGGATCACCGCGCGCGAGGCTGCGGAGATCCTTGGCGTGCACAAAGCAACCATCCCAAAGATGCGGCGGCGCGGTGACCTCACGACGCGTCCAGGCGGTGAGCGCCCGGCCTTCAACCGTCAGCAGGTGATCGCGATGCGCGATCGTCGCGCCCAGCCGCGACCGGAGCAACCGTCGCGGCAAGCGCCCCCACCTCACGAGCCATGGGCGGCCGGCCCACCCGACGACGCGCACGACTGGCTCACCTCGGACCAGGCGGCCGCGCTCATGGGTGTGACCCGCAATGCCGTCAACGACCGCGCCAAGCGGGGTCGGCTGCCCAGCGAGAAACACGACGGGCGGCGTTGGTTCCGCAGGGACCACCTCGAGCTCGTCAGGCGAGCCGACCAGGTCAAGCGTGGGACGCGCCCAACCGCCGTCTAGTGCGGCGAGGGACGGGGCCGTCCTTAGGGGGTGCTCACCAGTTCACGTCACGGGCGTCGAGAACCAACAGCGGGTCTCGTGGTTGCAAGTCAGCAGGGACCTCGAGGGTGCGAAGGCTGGAGAAGGTCAGCGCTGTGCGTTGCTCAAGCACGTCCAGGGACACGAGGTAGGTGTCGAAGTCGTCAAGGAACTCCGGCACGGCCCTCTGAAGCCCGTCGAGGTTCTGGGTGAGGACGAAGCTCTTGTACCGGAGATGACCGTCGAGCCGATAGAGCACGATCTTCCAGTGCTCGATCGGCAGCTGGACGATGCCCCGATACGGAGGGTCGTCAGGATTAAGGACCGGTCCGCCGAACAGCGACAGGCGTCGGTCCTTGAGCCCGTCGAGGCCAAGGACGGCATTCTCGAGCAGTCCCCAGACCCCGCCGCGTCCGGACTGGTTGAAGTCGGCCATCTGAGGGGTGATGTTGGTGAAGAAGAACGAGTCCGAGTTGGCTTGCTGGGCCTCGTCGAGGGTGCCCCACAGCAGATCGGAGCGTCGAGCGACGTGGCCGCGGTCAAGGTCGTTGTCGGAGTAGGCCTGCTCACCGGTCTGAGCCTCGGCATCGATGCGGGGATCGAGACGGAAGCTCTGGCCGGATCGACTGATCGACTCACTCGGAAACAGCCGCAGCCCGTCCACGTTCCACGCAACCCACCACGCAAGACGT
Organism: uncultured Nocardioides sp.; assembly: GCA_964503015.1. GTDB lineage: Bacteria > Actinomycetota > Actinomycetes > Propionibacteriales > Nocardioidaceae > Nocardioides. The sequence goes on from CAZDAO010000030.1 coordinate 2,250, forward strand.
CGCGTCGGGTGCATACGCAGACTGAAGTGCGCGTAGTCCAACGGGACGAATGCCCCTCCGGTGGCCGGCTCCTCCGTGGCCTCCGGGGGCGCTACAGGAGTGTCGAGGAAGTTGGCGTCGTACCCGATCGCGACCATGAGCCGAGTGTGGTGCATGAGGCAGTCCGCGGCTTGGCGGCGGACGAAGGAGACCGTTCTACAGGTGAATGCAGCTTGTTCTCGCGTAGGGTGCCGCCCAACTGACGCTCAGCACCGTCCGAGTTGCACCCAGGCGAACGTCCTAGTCTGACGTCGGTCGTCCTCGCGGGACACGACCGTGATCTTGGTCTGCACCTCGCTGGCCGGAGCGGTAGTCGACTCCTTGACGATCGACTCCCGACGACCGGGATTGATCCACCCGGTTCGATAGGACATCTGCTCGTCCCACGGCTCCCACACGTCAGTACCGAACTCAACGCTCCGAGTCTTCGCCGTCGCCTTGACCACATCCTCACGCCGAGTGTTCTCCAACCACCACGTCACCCCGACGAACCCACCACCCGTCTTCGCGAGGCACGCCAGCACTACTCCGCCCCCCACGCTCATCACTTGCTTGAGTCCGCCGTCGGCCGCAGAACTTGGCGGAGCAGCCGACCCGGATGGCGTGTGGCTCAGTGCGAGGACAATGCTGGCGATTACACAGCGACTGAAGTGGCGTGGCATTGCTCTTCCCGAGATGGAGGACGCAGTCGAAGACGGAGGACCTATTCCCGGAAACAGCCGTTTCACACCCGCCCCAGAAGAGACCGTCGTCGGGCCGCGCCCTGGGGCATCCGCGGCGGTATGACCTACTCGGCAGTTGGGCACCGAGCACGAATCGTCCGGGCCCAAGATCCGAACCTGTCGGACCCTAGGTCTACCGTGAGACGGGCCGCGCGACGCGAACGCGTGTGCGACCAAGAACCTGCGAAGGGGGCTAACCTGTGGACGTGGATCAGGGAAAGATCGCTGAGCGAGTTGCGCTGATCACACTCCTGCGGACGCGTCCCGATGGGCTCAAGTGGCCGGACATCACCACACTGGTACTTGAGGCTGGCAGCGCTCTCGAGGTCCGCACGGACCTTCTCGGGGACGAACTCATACCGTCGGCCGAAACCATCCAGGCTGGTGAGGACCTCGCCAGCTGGACTACTGGCAGCACTCGACTCATCACAATTCTCGATGAGGAATACCCCGAACGCCTCCGCGGAATTCAGGAAGCTCCTCCGTTCCTCTTTCTGCGCGGGAGATCGGTCCCCGAAGACATTGGCGTCTCCGTCGTTGGGTCCCGCGATGCATCCGACAGGGGCTTGCAGATGGCGGCTGCGATCGCCCAAGCCCTCGTGTCGATGGATGTCACCGTGGTCTCTGGGCTCGCGGCCGGCATTGACGCGGCCGCTCACAACGCCTGTCTGGACGCCGGTGGCCGGCCGGTGGCGGTTATTGGGACCGGGATTAACCTTCAGTACCCGGCTTCGAATCGTGAATTGCACAGCCGAGTCGCGGACGCTGGCCTGCTGATGTCCCAATTCTGGCCCGATGCCCCGCCGCAAAGGCACAGCTTCCCCATGCGCAATGCGACCATGTCCGGCTATGGGATCGCGACCATCGTCGTCGAGGCCGGCGAGCACAGCGGGGCCCGGATCCAGGCCCGCCTTGCTGTGCAGCACGGACGTCCTGTCCTCCTTACAGATTCGGTCGTGAGCAGGAACGACTGGGCTAAGGCCATGATCGGCCGGCCGGGCGTGCACCAGGTTTCGTCCATTGACGAAGTTCGGTCGATCGTGACCGACCTCGTCGACGAACCGAATCAAGTTGGCGGAACTCTCGACAGCCTGCTCAGTGCCTGATGGTCGCGACGAGCCCGGGCTTGACGGTCGTCAAGGACTACATCACCCAGCACGGCGGCGCCGGCTTCATGCGGAACGTTCGGCAGGTGCACGGTGAGACGTGCCTGCGTTGTCACGGGATGGTTAGCCCCCCATACGACACCTGCTATCCGTGCAACATGGTCTACCGAGGTGCCGGTGCCGACCAACTCGGCTTCCTCACCTATGCCTGGCCGGGCACCCAATCCGGAAAGGTGATGCGCAGCTACAAGGCGACCAGCCCCGTCCCAACTGCAGTTCAGAACGTCACGATGATGCTCGCGTACGGAGTCGTGGCGCACCAAGACTGCTACACGGACCCGACCCATGGCCCGTTCACCTCGTGGGCGACCGTGCCTTCGCTGCCCGCGAAAGCCGGCACGCACCAACTCAATGCCATTGCCCAGCAGTTCCTGTCGAAGATTCCGATGGTCACCATCCGAGCAGCGACACCTTTAGCCGGGAGGCCCCGCGCGTTCGAGCCCGAGAACTTCGTGGTTGGCGATGCGAGCGGCCACGTCCTCTTGCTCGACGACACCTGGGCATCTGGAGGTCACGTCGAGTCCGCGGCGGCAGCGCTGAAGTCTGCTGGAGCGTCCTTCGTCAGCACGCTGCTTGTTGCGCGCTGGCTCGAGCCGAGTTACGGCACCACTCAGACATTCATCAACACACACCTAACCTCGGACTACGATCCTGACATCTGCCCGCTCACCGGTATGCACTGCTAAGGGCTCGTGGCGCCGCGGCACGCGGCATACCGCTTCGCAGATCCCGGGTCGATCCAAGCAACCCAGGATTTGGCCCGCATATCTGTCCAGCGGCCGCGCCCGTCCGAGCGCTTAGATCTCTAGCTGCGAGAAGTTGTCGGCGGCTCGCTCTAGGGTGCCTTCGACCGCTAAGAAACCGCCGTTGCTCGAGGAAGCCCTAATGCCGAGACTGGACAAGACCTGCGTCACCCAGCACGCCGGCACTGGCTGCGACAAGCAGTTGCGCATCAACCTCCACCCCACCGCATCCACATGGAGGCCCGAACGCGAGTTGCTCGACCTACCCCACCCCCAAGTCCGTCCCGCGCTCGCCGAGATTACTCGCGCCGGGAACGAGTGGGGCGAGGCGAAGATTCACGACCTCGCTACGGCGTTCAGCGACGCCGCTCTCATCGGCGGCACCCGCGCCCCCACCCGCAGCGGTCCCGAGGCCACAGAGACCTTCTT
>CAZDAO010000030.1:5358-16803 GCA_964503015.1 uncultured Nocardioides sp.
CGCCCAGCGAACTCGCCACCCACCTCATTCCCTCGGCCGACGACGGGGGAGTCGCGGCCGGACAGTTTCTAGTCGAGGTCGAGTACGACGCAGACACCCCAACCTTTCGACACGCGTTCGACCTTGCCGGGCTCGCTGCCGCCGAGATGCCGGACGTTCCGCTCGCTATCAGCCGCGCCCGCCCCGACCTCGTCGAGGTGATCGCCCACACCGATCCTGCCGCAGCGCCCCGGCGCGTCACCGAGACCGGTCTTTTGCTCGCCCTCGACCCTGACGACGCCCGCCTCCAGTTGCGGATTATCGACGTCAAGCTCACCAGCGAACCGGGCCCGCAGTACTTCAACGAACTCGCCTACTACGCCATCCTCCTTGCCGCCTGGCTCGTCGAGCACCACCTCGACCATCGCTATGTCGTCCATCCCGACGTCGCGGTTTGGCCGGGCAGCGAAGACGCGAGCGCTCTCACCATCGCCGTCGCCGAGGGCGCCACGGTCCCTGCGCGTCGGACCGCCCTGCACTCCGACCTCGAAACAGTCCCGATCCAGGTTTTCCTCGCCGACGTCCGCCGCTTCCTCACCAGCACCCTCCCGACCGTGCTCGCGACGCCGTTCGACGACCTCGAGTGGGCGGTTACTCCGCGCTGCCAAGGGTGCGAGAACCTCGGCCAGAAGTTCCAGACCGATCCCGGGACCAGGCCCGCCGACTGGGACCCACGTCACTGCCTCCCGACAGCCGAAGCCACCCAGGATCTGTCGCGGCTGCCGTTCCTGTCCCGCGGGTCCGCGCGCGTGTTCCGCCGCCACGGTGTCTCCAGCGTCAACGACGTCGCCCAGCTCGACGCTGCCGCCAACGTGTTTGACTATCACCACCGCCTCCGCGGTCAGCGCGCCATCATCGGAAATCGCGCCGATGCACTAATCAGCCACGCAGACGCGGCCATTCCGGACCCAGACGCGATGAGCGTCGCCATCCCTGGGTGGGCGAAGCTCCGCCTACACGTCACCACTGACTTCGATCCCGGCAGTGCGATCACCCTCGCGTTCGGGCTCTCGTGGGCTTGGTTGTCGTCGTCCGAGCAGCTCGCCTCCGTCCCCCGCACCCGCGTCCACTACGTCACCGCGAAGACGACCGACGCCGAGTGGGACGCGTTCGCGGCCCTGCTCGACGACATCGCCGCGCTGACCGCCGAGGCGGTCGGAATCGACGCGAACGCGCAGATGCAGATGTACGTGTGGGACTCGGTGACGTTCGAGCACCTCACCCGCGTAACTGGCCGGCACCTAGGCCGCGTGCTGGGAAACCGATCGACCGCACACCTAGGGTGGTTGTTCCCGCCCGACCAGCTTGTCGCGTCGCCGGGCCTGGTCACCAGCCCAGCCGTCAGCGTGGTCCGTGACGCGGCTCGGGCGCTGGTTTCGATGGACTTGCCGCACACCTACACACTCCTCGAAACCGCACGCCGCTACTACCCGGATGGCGCTGCGAACACTGAGTTCTGGGTGCCGACTTTCTGGTCGGACCCGTTCACCGACCAGATCCCGCCCGAGCGGGCCCACCAGTTGTGGCGCGGTCGCCGTGGCCCGAATGCGCCCACGCTGCCGCAGCTGATGACCGATCTGCAACGTACGGTGCGGTCGAAGCTGTTTGCGCTCTCGGCGGTCGTGGACCGTCTCTCGCATGACCTTCGAGACCACCTGCCGCGACGTTCGCCAAAGATCAGTGACTTGCGTGGGCCGCGGGACATCTCCGGCACCAGCCACCTCGGCCTGCTGCTGGTCGTGCACGCCAAGCTCGGCGCGGCGCTCGATGACATCGAGATCAGCCGGACCCGGGCGTTGCCGGTCGCTGAGAAGGAGGCGAAGTTCGCCGCCGCCCGCTTGACCCGACGTATCGTCGATCACGCCGAGCGTGCGGCGTGGCTGCGTCGCGCGGAAGTTGGTGACCCTGGCCCATACCGCCAAGTGTTCGACCTCGACCCGCGCAGCCGTGACGTGAGTGCCAAACCGGGCCAGTTCTCATGGGCTGTTTCACCCGCAGGCGAGGTCGGTCTGCTCGACCTGACGCTGAGTGCGTTTATGCGCCGAGTTCAAGACGCGGACTTGGAGGGCCAGTGGCCGAATTGGTCGGAGCGCCGCCTTCCGCTTTCAAAGATCTTTGGGGTGACAGTTGTTCACCTCGACCGTGACGAGCTCCGCGTCGTCGTCGACTTTGAGCACTGGGGTACGACCGCGGCGGTCCGGCAGTCGATCCTTACGAGCGAGCACCTGACCCTGGATCAGGACCTAGTGATGGATCCGGTGGCGATCGACGTATTCACCCAGCGCCTGACAGACGCGGTCACCGCGGTCGGAAACCCGCCCGAGGCGTTGAACGACCCGCGAATCCAGGCCGCGCTCGGCATCACCCGCAACCCCCGTCGCGGTGCACCTCACCCTGTCGCCGACTTCTTGTGGAGCGCTGCCGACACCGCGGCCCGGCCTCTCGAGCGGCCTGCGCCCGCTCTGCGCGCCCGGCTTCGCGAACTCGGCTACGTCCTCAACGACAGCCAGTGGGATGCGTGGGAGGCTGCGATGACCCGCCGTCTCGCGCTCATCTGGGGTCCGCCCGGCACGGGCAAGACGCACACGTTGCGGACTGTGCTCGCCGGCCTGCTCGAGCACGCGACCACGAGCGGCGTCGGGCTGCGAGTGGCCGTAGCTGCGGGTACCTACACAGCGGTCGAGAACGTGGTGAGTGGTCTCGCTGCCCGCGTCGACGCGCATTGGCCCGGTGTCGAGGTGCGATTCATGCATTCGGGCAGCCGGGCGAACCCGCACGGGGTGCCGGACGCGTGTGTCGTAGACACGACCGAGCCAGCGGCTTTGGCGGAGGTGAACCAGCGGTTGGACGGCGCGGGCATCACGGTGGTCGCCTCGACCACACAGCAAATCGCGAAATTGCTGAAGGCTGGCGGCAATCCCGCTGGCGCACGGTTCGACGTGATCGTGCTTGACGAGGCTGGCCAGCTCGACGTCGGGCACGCGCTGCTCGCGATGGCGGGTGCGGCGCCGGGCGCTCAATTGATAGTGGCTGGTGACCCGAAGCAGTTGCCGCCGATCCATCCTGCCGAGCCGCCGGAGGGTCTGGGCGCACTGGTCGGATCCATCTACGACTTCTACTCGACCTGGCACAGAATCAGCGACCACCCGCTGCTGCGCAACTACCGCAGCAACTCCGAGATCGTGGACCTCGCCCGCGCCGCTGGCTACCCCGCCGGTCTCGTGGCCGACGAGCCGGACCGCCGGCTGCAGCTCATTGACTCCGTGCTTGCCACCCCCGGCGCGGTAGATCAGGGGCATCTGCAGGAGGGGGGCGCGGTCAGTGCCGACCCTGTGCTTCGACCGCCGTCGTGGCCTGAGGACCTCGCCTGGGATGAGGCGCTGCCGGTGATTGCGGACCCAGCCCGTCCGGTGGTCGCGGTGACTTACCCCGAGGGTGAGTCGGGTCAGTGGAACGCTTTCGAGGCCGACCTCGTCGCTCGATTGGTAGCGTTGTTCGCGCACTCGATGCGCGACCCCGACACTGACCCCAACCTCGATCCCGCCGTCGGTGCCCTCGTGGATCCGCTCAAGTTCTGGACGGAGATGGTGGGGGTTGTGACTCCGCACCGAGCCCAACGGGCACGGGTGGTGGCGTTGCTGACCGCGATGTTCGTCACCGACGACTCGCCTGAGGAATTGCCGGGTTGGATCGCGGGCGCGGTGGACACGGTCGAGCGGTTCCAAGGCCAAGAGCGGGAGGTGATTGTGGCGACGTACGCGGTCGGCGACCCGGACACGGTCGAGGAGGAAGCTGAGTTCCTCCATGACATGAACCGGTTCAACGTTCTCGCCACCCGCGCTCGGTCGAAGGTGATCGTGATCGCTTCGGACGAGATCTTGAATCACACCGGACACGACCTGGATGTCATTCGGTCGAGCGAGATGCTCAAGGACTTCGCTCAGAACTTCTGCGGGTTTCAGCGCCGAGTGGCCGTTCACTCGCCTGCACCAGAGAGTGCCGATGTCGATCGCGACGGCGTTGATGGAGACGGCGCCGGCCGTGAGGTAGTTGTGCGCTGGCACTGACCGACTTAGCGTCCGTGGTGTCGGTCGATCGTCGAGCGAGCAGCCGGGGCGTGTTCGTTCTGGGTTCCCCAGCGGGTGGATGCCATTGCGTGTGCCCGTCCGATGTTGGCGATGTCGGCGCCGGAGATGCGTCGAACGTCGCGCAATGCGGCGACCATGTCTGCCGGTTCGGTGGGCGCGTTGGTCGCCTTGGTGGCGTGGTGAGGGCGGGCGACGAGTAGGAGGTCGTACTCGCAGTTCCCTTCGTGGGTGTGGTGACCCATGTGGGGGTCGGCGAGCACCGGCCACAGCGCCGTAACGCGCAGGTTCGCCTTATCGAGAGCGATCCCAACGGCGTCCCAAGCGTCCTGGCCGCCCTTATATGTGAAGGCGACGAGGCTGTTGTTGTCCGTGCAAGTCCGCCCAAGGGCGAGGCCGAGTCGGGCGCCGAAGTCGTCAGCGTCAGCCGGTTCGACGCCGCCGGCGGCGTTCGGCGTGGGGGCGCGCGGAAGCAATGGCTCGCCGGCGAGCGTGCCGTCGCTCAGCCACGCTCGGAAGACCTGGCTTAGGGCGTCGTACGCGATGAAGTCGAAGTAGGGCGGGTCGGTGATCGTCAGGCGTGCCGGTGCATCGAGTATGGCCTGCGCATCGGCTGCGGGGGCCACAGCATCTGCCGGGCCCTCAGCATCTGGCAGGCCCAGGTGCTCAGCGGTGTCGGTCGCATCTGCGACGGTGACGGCATGCGCTTCGTTCGCGCGTGGCAACGTCATGATCACTGGCGCGGGTGTGCGTGAGGTCGGTCTGTTGAGGACATGGCGTCGGACCTCGTTGTCGCAGGAGCGGGCCACTCGTTCGATCGCAGCAGAAAGGGTGCCGCGTCCCCCAAGCGTGTTCAACGGGTTCAGTTCGACGGTCAACCAAGGCAGCGAGAACGCGCGTACGGTGAACAGGGCGGACAGACGACCGTAGTCGGTCGCGTAACCGCACAGCCGGTTGGATGTTGCGACAGTCGTCGAGACGGCCAGTCGCATCGCCCTGGCGAGTGGTGCGTCCTCCACGTTCGCGGCGATCCAGGCGAACGCCTCGGTCAGGTACAGGTACTGCCTTGCTGTATGGAGGTCTTCGATGGTCTGCACGCCGAAACTCACCGGCCGTCGGTCGGTGCGGCTGCCGATCAACGCGATGTACGCGGGTTCGCCTGCAGGGTGAGTGTCGAGGTGTTTGCGAAGCACCTTCTCTGCGGTGGTGATGGCGGCTTTGTCGGCAGCGGTCGGTGGACGCAAGCGCCGCAGCGTCCGACCCGTGTTCCCGAACCCCTCGCGAGGCGCTCTGCTGGGAGGTTCAAGCTCCTCCACCGCGACGAGGGTGCGCGGGGCCCGGGCGGTCACCAGTTCCTCGTGACTGGAGCGTGCTCCGCATCGGGCGCAGGCGTAACGGGTTCCGGAGTAGTTTGCGTGATCAAGCCCATAGGTGTCGTCGCAGCAGTCGAGCGTTGTTGCGGTCGCGTCGAGGTCGTGCAGGCGCAAGCAGACTGGGCAGAACGCGGTGACGGCGACGTCGCGGCGCACCGAGCCTGGTTTGCCGATGCTTCGCGCCAGCACCAAGGAGCGGTGAAGGTGGTCGGCGTACCCACAGCGGCACGTCACGCGGGTGAGAGTGAAGTAGTGCAGCGGTATCCACGTTCGGTTGGTGTCGTGGCGTGAGGGCCACATGCGCTTGTGGGAGGCCGTGAGGTGGTCGAGGAGGCGCTGCCCGCTGGTGCGCACGTCTTTAGCGCTCGGCGGGTCGAGTTGGTGACGGCTGATCGTCACGGCGAGGGGGTCGATGTCGGCGCCAGTCACGGTGGCGCCGAGCCTGGCAGCCTCCACTAGCGTGGTGCCACCGCCGAGAAACGGGTCGTGCACCGTCGTTCCCGCGAGCGCCGGCTCTTCGGAGCGATATGCGGCCCAGAAGGCGGCTGGACTGGTCTCGGCGGGCAAACTGGCGGCGAGGAGGACGGCGCGGAGCACGGCGGGGGGACGGCGCGCCCACCATCGGTGGGCACCGTACGCGGGGTCGGGAGAACGGCGGTCGGCGTCGACCAGCCGAGACACTGCTTGATAGGGAAACGCCGCCTCGAGGAAGGTAGTCGGCGCGTTCAAGGTCCCCAACCCCTTCATTTTGAGTGACTTACTAACGAACGATCCCGCTTTGCCACAGTCTCGCAGGCAAATTGAGTGTGCTGCCTGGATCGACCCAACTGAACACAGGTGCGGACATCATTGCCTGTGACGCACCTTCCTTCTGGCTACCCGCCCGGGTTCTCGGCGGGCCCCTGGCCAACGTCGGTTCCCGGGGTGCTGCCGCCACTGAAGGCAGCCCCGTCGGTTCAACTACGGCGGCACGATCTCAGACAGACGGGTTGCCCGAGTCGCGGTGTCGTACCCGCAGAAGCTCGCGTCACTGCACGCGGGATGTCGTAGCGGTGAGAGGGGTCGCGGCGACTCGTCCCGGCGAGAATGCCGAGTCCATCGCGGGCGTAAAGTGAGGCTCGCCCATCACGTTCGTCGCTTGGCGCCGTCAACGCGCCAGCGCCGACCTCCGACGCGACGAACGGCCAGGCGAGGCACACCTTGCATGACGGGCGATCACTCCAAACTTCCCCCCGTATTCCCCCAGAACCACCGAAAAACCCCGGATACAGCAGCCGCCAGCCGGACAGGTGAGGTCGAGCGAGAGTCAGTGCTGGACGAGCAAAACCGCAGGTCAGGAGCCTGTAGATGCCAGCTTAGACCTCATTGCACCTCGTTCCAGCCGAGGCCCTCAGTGGGTAGAGCAGCCGCCTCCTAAGCGAAAGGTCGCAAGTTCGACTCTTGCCTGGGGCACCGGCGCATGTGTATTGCTTCGCCTGGAGGGTGACGTTCGGCCTTCGGTTGATGCGTTACACGTCTTCGGGTGATGGGTGACACCACGGCCGCACAGTGCTCAGGCCGGCGGAGCCGCGGCGGCGCAGACGAGCAGCCCGGAGGCGGCGGCCCACGACCCGTGGATGCGACGGATCCCCGAGCGTCGAGCTCGCCGTCGCAGGTGGGTGACGAAGCGCCCGTGTGCATGGAGCTCGACCTCGACGTCCTCGAAGCCGAGCCACGAGCGCTCGAGCGGGAACCACACCTTGTAGGTCGCTTCCTTCACGCAGAAGAGCAGCCGGTCGAAGGACACCTGGGGATGGCGCTCGAGGAGCGTCGCGACCGACGCCGCCTCGGACCCGTGCGCGATGGTGCGCAGGACGCCGGAGGGCAGCGCCTCGTCGGGCTCGGCGTCGATGCCGACGGCACGGCAGACCTGCGCCGGCGCCGCGACGGCCCCCACGAACCCCTCACAGTGCGTGAGGCTCCCGGTGTAGCCCGTCGGCCACCGCGGCTCCCCGGCCGCCCCCTGCGTGATCGGACCCGTGGACGTCATCCCGGCGCGACTAAGAGCCTCCCGGCCGAGGCGTCGCGCGGTGAAGAACTCGCGACGCCGACGCTCGATCGCTCGATCGACGCTGGCGCGCTCCTCGACGTACGGCGAGGGCTCGTCGTCGAGGTGGAAGGCCTGGGCCACCGCGACGCCCGGCGGCACCACGCAGGCGAGCGGACCGGACCTCGTCAGGACAGGCATCGGACCAGCTCCGCTGCGACGTCGCGGGCGTGCTCGACGAGGTAGAAGTGCCCGCCGGTGAACTCTCGCACTGCCACGGACGCGCCGGCGTGCTCACGCCACCTCGCGACGTCGTCCGGGGGCGCGAGCGGGTCGCGGTCACCGTGCAGGACGGTGACGGGACACCCCACCATCGCGTCCGGCGCGACGGCGTACCCGTGGATGAGGTGGTAGTCGGCGCGGACCGCGGGGAGCGCCAGCTCGAGGAGCTGGCGGTCGGCCAGGACGGCCGGGTCGGTGCCCTCCATCCGCAGCAGCTCGTCCACCAGGTCGTCGTCGGACCCGGTGGCGACGTCGCCGGTGAAGGGGATGGACGGCGCGCCGCGACCGGACGCGACCAGGTGCCTGACGGGGCGCCCCGCCCGCTCGAGCAGACGCGCCACCTCGAAACCGACCAGGGAGCCCATGCTGTGGCCGAAGAGCGTCACCGGCCGGTCGCCCGCAGCCACCAGCACGGCTGCCGTCACCGAGCGGACCAGGTCGTGCATCGAGTTGCTGAAGGCGTCGCGGAGCCGGTCCTGGCGGCCGGGGTACTGGATCGACCAGATCTCGGCGTGCTCGCCGACCAGGTCGGCGAGGGGACGGTAGAAGGTGGCTGCGCCCCCGGCGTGCGGCAGGCAGACCAGCAGCGGCGCGTCCTCGCGGGCCGGGCCGTAGCGGCGGATCCACCGTTCGGCCTGTTCGCTGGCCCGCGGCGGGTGCACCTGCGGTGCGGTTGTCGTGGTCATGCGTCTCCTCCGTCCGGGGCATCGGGCCCCTGGGTGGGTGTGGTGGCGCTCAGCGCGGCGGCCAGCACGAGCAAGACGGCGTTGCCGCCCAGGGTGAGGCTGCCCGCGACGCCGGGTTCGTGGCGCTCGGCGAGCAGGAAGAACAGGGCACCCAGGACGGCGACGCCGACGGCACCACCGAGCTGGACGACGGCGTTGAGCACGCCGGAGCCGGCACCGTTGTCCTCGACGGGCACGCGCCCCAGCACCCGAGCCGTCAGCACCGGGCTGGTGAGCCCCATGCCGGCACCGAGCGTGGCGAGACCTGCGACCACCCGCCAGGTCGGCACGTCCGCCCCCGCGTGGAGCGCCGCGGCGAGCACGAGCACGCCTGCAGCCATCACCAGGCAGCCGAACTGCAGGAGCAGGCGCTCACGCCCGGCGCCCGCACGCCACCCGACCTGGAAGGTCGCGACGATGCCGAGCGGCCACGCGGCCGTCACCATCGCCGTGCGCACGATCGACCAGCCGAGCTCGTCCTGGAGGACGAGCGTCACGACCAGGAAGCAGGACGTCACCGCCATGTAGACGACGAGGACCACCAGCAGCCCGCCGCCGAAGCCCGCACCCGCGAACAGGCGCGGCGGCACGAGCGGCATCCCGCCCCTGGCCGCCAGACGTCGCTGGTGCGACCAGAAGGCCACGCCCGCGGGCACCGCGGCCAGCAGCATGACGAAGGACCACCACGGCCAGCCGGTCTCCCGGCCGTTGACCAGTGGAACGAGCAACGCGCACGCCGTCGCGGACGACAGCACCACGCCGACGAGGTCGAGGCGACCGGTCGGGGTCGAGCGGTCCTCGGGGATCAGGCGTGCGGCCCCGACGGCGACCACGCACACCGGGACGTTGACCAGGAACGCCGTACGCCAGCCGAGCCCGCCGAGGTCGGCCGCCGTCAGCAGCCCGCCGACCAGCGGCCCGCAGACGCTGCCCACGCTGAGGACGGCACCGAACACGCCGAAGGCGGCGGGCCACTCCCTGCGCGGGAAGAGGGTGGTGACCAGGGCAGCGGCCTGGGGCACCATCGCCGCCGCCCCGAGCCCCTGGACGACCCGTCCCAGCACCAGTGCCTCGCCGGAGGTGACGACGCCGCACCAGCCCGACGCCAGGCCGAAGACGGTCGCGCCGACCACGAAGGTCCGCCGCTTGCCCAGGACGTCGCCGCAGCGACCACCGGCGACCAGCAGCATCGCGAACGCCAGCAGGTAGCCCGCCAGCATCCACTGGGTGACCGCGTCCGAGGCGCCCAGGTCGGCCCGGACCGTCGGCACCATCACCGTCATCATCGTGGCGTCGACGCTGTCCATGAAGGCACCGGTCAGCACCACGGAGAAGGCCAGCCAGCGGCGCCGCGCCCCGGCCTCGGTGGGTGCGACGACGTCCGGGTCGGCGAGGGTCATCGCGCGGCCGCCTCGAGGACCCGGAGGTCGACGTGATCCGGGAGCGGGGCGACCTCGCCCACGTGCTCGAGCTCCGTCAGGCCGCCGGACCGCCCGACCTCGCGGAAGCCCGCGAACTTGTAGGTGACGAACATGGCCCGGTTGCGGTCGGTCGGCACGAACTCCGCGCGTAGCCGCACGCCGGCGTCGCGGGCCGTCGAGACGACGTGGCCCAGCAGCACCCCGCCGACCCCCCGGGACATGACCCGGCACGACATCAGCAACAGCTTGAGCCGCCAGGCGTCGTCGCCGCGCTGCACCAGGCAGAGGCCGATCGTGCCGTAGCTGCCGTAGCGGTCGCTGAGGGTCGCGACCAGGAGGTCGTGGTCGGACGACGTGCGCAGGGCGTCGAGCTCGGCGTGGGAGTAGGTGTAGCCGGTGGCGTTGAGCTGGTTGGTCCGCACGGTGAGCTCCTGGGCCCGCTGGAGGTCGTCCTCCGTGGCGGGCGCGATCGTCATGCGGAGGTCGAGACCGGCCAGGAACTCGGCCGCCGGACCGTCGTGCGACTCCTCGTCGCGGCGGCGGTGGGCATCGGCGACGTACATCTCCCGGCGCCGGCGCGAGTCCTCGGTGACGAACCGGGGCCGCATCTCGGGCCGCTCCAGCAGCGACGCCACGTCAGCGGCGTCGATGCACACGACCTCTGGCAGCTCGTGCGCGATCTCGTCACGTTCGAAGGGCTGGTCGTCGACGAAGGCCAGGGTGTCGGTGCCGATGTTGATCGCGGTCGCGACCGCGCGCACCGAGGCGGACTTCGCGCCCCACCCGATCTGCGGCGCGACGACGAGGTCGGCGAGGCCGAAGCGCTCCAGCGCCGCCATCGCGGCGTCGTGGTCGTTGCGGCTGGCGACCGCGTTGAGGATGCCGCGCTCGTCCAGGCCGCGCATCGTCTCGGCGACCCCAGGCCGCAGCCGCAGCTCGTCTCCCTCGAGCAGGGTGCCTTCCCAGACCGTGTCGTCCAGGTCCCACACCACGCACTTGATCGTCTTCCTCGCGTTGCTCATGCGCTCCTCCAGCTCGTTGCGTACTCCCGGAACACGAGGTCGGCCAGATTGGTCTGGTGCAGCTGGCTCGACCCCTCGATGACCTCCATGACCGCTGCGTCGCCGTGCAGTCGCTGCAACGGGTACGCCGCGCTGCACCCGTGGGCGCCGTGCAGCTGGACCGCGTCGGCCGTGACGCGGGTCGCGGACCGGGCGGCGACGTACTTCGCCATCGAGGTCAGGTCCGCGCCGGCGGGGTCGTCCGCCGCGCGCCGCTGCGCGGCGTCGAGGCACAGCAGGCGGGCGGTGCGGTGGTCGACCGCCATGTCGGTGAGCATCCGCCGGACCAGCTGGTGGTCGCCGATGCGCGTGCCGAACTGCTGGCGCGACAGCGCGTGGTCGGCGCAGCTCCGCACGGCGGAGTCCATCAGTCCGACGCAGCCCCATGCCACGGTGAAGCGCCCGAGGTCGAGCGCGGTCGCGGCGACCTGGA
>CAZDAO010000031.1:0-5077 GCA_964503015.1 uncultured Nocardioides sp.
AGGTGGGGCATGACCCGGGCGATTTCTAGGAGGTAGACGATCCACCACAGCTCCGCGCCGCCGTCGCCCACGATGCGCGGCAGGTCGGAGGCGAACGGCAGGCAGGTCGCGGCACCCATGAGGAACGACACCAGCACGACCTGGACCGAGGGGATGCGGCGCAGCAGGACCTTCTGGGTCAGCACCCCGACGGCGTACATCGCGGCGGCGATCAGCACGAGCAGGACGCCCACCAGGCTGGCGTCTGCGTCGGTGGTCGAGCCGCGTGCGATCACCGCGACGCCCGCGAAGCCCACCAGCATCCCGCCGAGGAGCCAGGCGTGCATCCGCTCGCCGAAGAGGGGCACCGCCAGGAGTGCCACGATCACCGGGCCGATCTGGATGATCATCGCGGCGGTGCCGGCGTCGACGTGCCGCTCACCGGCGTTGAGCGCCAGGTTGTAGATGCCGAACCACCCGACGCCGCCGACCGCCAGCAGCGCCCACTCGCGCGACGTCGGCCGGACCCACCCGCGGCGCAGGACCAGCGGCAGCACCACGAGCGCGGCCACCAGCAGCCGCCCCGCACCCAGGGCGCCCGGGCTCACGTCCTCGGCCACGTGGCGGATGACCACGAAGGCGGAGGCCCACATCACGAGCGTCACGCCGCAGGCCGCCAGCGGAAGCCAGGGCGCGGGCGCCGACGTGGCGCCGGTGTCGGGGATGTTCGTCGTGGTCGTCACGGGTCAAGGCTAGGGACGGTCATGACGACCGGCCAGCGCTTTTCGGACGTCGTACGCCGAGATCCCGCCGTGCCGGAAGCCCGGGCTCAGAGATCCAGCTTGTAACCGAGCCCGCGGACGGTGACGAGGTACTTGGGCTCGCTCGGGTCGGGCTCGAGCTTGGCGCGCAGCCGCTTCACGTGGACGTCGAGGGTCTTGGTGTCGCCGACGTAGTCCGAGCCCCAGACGCGGTCGATGAGCTGGCCGCGGGTCAGGACGCGGCCGGGGTTGCGCAGGAACATCTCGAGCAGCTCGAACTCCTTGAGGGGCAGGCGCTGCTCGGTGCCGTCGACGGTCACGACGTGGCGCTCGACGTCCATCCGCACCGGGCCGGCCTCGAGGGTGTCGGGCATCAGGTCGGGCTCCTGGCCGCGGCGCAGCACCGCGCGGATCCGGGCGACCAGCTCGCGCGGGGAGAAGGGCTTGGTGACGTAGTCGTCGGCGCCGAGCTCGAGGCCGACGACCTTGTCGACCTCGTCGTCCTTGGCGCTGACCATGATCACCGGTGTCGAGGACGACTGGCGGATCTGGCGGCACACCTCGGTCCCCGGGACGCCGGGCAGCATCAGGTCGAGCAGCACGATGTCGGGGCCGAACCGGTCGAACTCGGTGAGGGCGGTGTTGCCGTCGGCCGCGATGGCCACCTCGTAGCCCTCCTTGCGGAGCATGTAGGCGAGGGCGTCGCTGTAGCTCTCTTCGTCCTCGACGACGAGTACCCGGGTCATGATGAACGGATCTCCTGCTGGTCGGTGCGGGTGACGGGATCGGTGGCCGGCAGCGGCTTCGGAGGCACGACGACCTCCACCGGCGTGGTCGTGCCGCCCGGGCCGGTGCCGGGCTGGGAGTTGCGGGGGAGGGTGAGGGTGAAGGTCGAGCCCTGGCCCTGCACCGACCACACCGAGATGTCGCCCCCGTGCGTGGCGGCCACGTGCTTGACGATCGCCAGGCCCAGGCCGGTGCCGCCGGTGGAGCGGTGCCGGGCCGGGTCCACGCGATAGAAGCGCTCGAAGATCCGGTCGATGTCCTCGGCGGGGATGCCGATGCCCTGGTCGACGACCGAGATCTGCACCTGCTCGCCCTCGGACCGGGTGGTCACCACCACCCGTGAGCCCTGGTTGGAGTACGCCACGGCGTTGGCGACCAGGTTGCTGACGGCCGCGCCGATCTGCTCCTGCGACCCGAAGACCTCCAGGCCGTGCTCGCCGCGGGACTCCACGGTGATCTCCTTGGCAGCGGCCTCCATGGCGCTGGTGTCGACCGCGGTGGCGACCGCGGCGTCGAGGTCGACCATGACCGGCGTCTCGAGCGGGTCGTTTCCCTGCAGGCGGGACAGCTCGATGATCTGCTGGACGAGCCGGGAGAGCCGGTCGCTCTCGGTGAGCATCCGGTTCGCGAAGCGCTGCACCGCCTCCGGGTCGTCGGCCGCGTCGGTGACCGCCTCGGCGAGCAGCCGGATCGCGCCCACGGGCGTCTTGAGCTCGTGGCTGACGTTGGCCACGAAGTCACGTCGTACGGCCTCCACCCGTCGCTCGCGGGTCTGGTCCTCGACGAGGGCCAGCACCAGGCGCGCACCGAGCGGCGCCACCCGCGCGGTCAGGGTGCGCACGTTTGTGCCGTCGGCGGCGGGCAGGTCGAGCTCGCTCTCGCGGATCTGGCCGTCGCGTCGCACCTGGGCGACCAGGTCGAGCAGCTCGGGGACCACGACCTCGTTGCCGCGCACCAGGCCGAAGGCGTACGCCGGCGCCGACGCCTTGAGGACGTGGTCGGACTCGTCGACGACGACCGCGCTGGAGCGCAGGATGCTCAGCACCGCGGCCACGCCCGCCTGCACGACAGGCTCCTCGACCGTCGGCAAGGTGTGCCGCTGGCGGTCGCTGATGTGCCACGCGAGCACGGCACCCCCGGCCACGACGGCCCCGATGATCGCGGCCAACCCGGCCTGCATCGTCGGATCCACGCTCACATCGTACGCATCGGGCACGCGCGACCAGCCCCGACGGACGCCCGGCGCCGAGTGTTCACGCGCCGTTCATCGGGCACGCACGTCTGTTCGCTTCGGCTGCCTACAGTGCCCGCATGCGTGAGGCTTTCCACGACCAGCTCGACGGCATCTTCGCCGACCTGTCCGAGATCTGCGGACAGGTCGAGGTCGCCGTACGAGAGGCCACCAAGGCACTGATGACCGGCGACGTGCACACCGCCGACCAGGTGATCAGCGGCGACAAGGCGATCGACGACGCCCGGGAGCGGGTGGACGACACCTCCTTCGCCCTGCTGTCGCTGCAGCAGCCGGTCGCCGGCGACCTGCGGATGATCGTGTCCGCGCTGCGGATGGTCAGCGAGCTCGAGCGGATGGGCGACCTGTCGGTCCACGTCGCCAAGATCGCCCGGCTCCGGGTGCCCGCCGTCGCGGTGCCCGACGAGCTGCGCCCGACGATGGAGCAGATGGCCCGCACCGCCGAGGACATGGTGCGCCGGGTGCGCAGCATCATCGTCGACCGCGACGTCGAGGCCGCCATCGAGCTCGGCCGCGACGACGAGGTGATGGACCAGCTGCGACGCCGCAGCTTCACCGAGCTGCTCTCCACCGACTGGCAGCACGGCGTGGAGGCCGCGGTCGACGTCGCCCTGCTGGGCCGCTACTACGAGCGCATCGCCGACCACGCGGTCTCGGTCGCCAACCGCGTGGTCTTCGTGGTCACCGGCGAGCAGCCCGAGCGCGACTGATCGCGCCGGGCGGGTCTACCTGCCCTGGTTGGCCACGGCGGCCGCGGCCTCGGCGGCGGCCTCGGGGTCGAGGTACTCGCCGCCGGCGACGGTCGGCTGCAGCGACTCGTCGAGGCGGTAGACCAGCGGCATGCCGGTCGGGATGTTGAGCGCGGCGATGTCCTCGTCGGAGATGCCGTCGAGGTGCTTGACCAGCGCCCGCAGGCTATTGCCGTGGGCCGCGACGAGCACCGTCTTCCCGGACCGCAGGTCGGGCACGATCTCGGCCTCCCAGTAGGGCAGGAAGCGGGCGATGACGTCCTTGAGGCACTCGGTGCGCGGCAGCTCGTCACCGAGGTCGGCGTAGCGCGGGTCGCCGGCCTGGGAGTACTCGTCGTCGTCGTGCAGCGGCGGCGGCGGCGTGTCGAAGGACCGGCGCCAGAGCATGAACTGCTCCTCGCCGTACTGCTCGAGCGTCTGCTTCTTGTCCTTGCCCTGCAGGGCGCCGTAGTGGCGCTCGTTGAGGCGCCAGGACCGCTTGACGGGGATCCAGTGGCGGTCGGCGGCGTCGAGGGCCAGGGCCGCGGTGTTGATGGCGCGCCGCTGCAGGGACGTGTGGACCACGTCGGGCAGCACGCCGGACTCGCGGATCAGCTGGCCCCCGCGGACCGCCTCGCCCTCACCCTTCTCGGTGAGCGCGACGTCGACCCATCCGGTGAACAGGTTCTTGGCGTTCCACTCGCTCTCGCCGTGGCGGAGCAGGACCAGCGTGTAGGTCATGACGCGTCCATGCCTTCCCAGTAGCCGAAGTCGTCGGCCACGACGGGGACCTCCATGGTGACCCGGTCGCCGTTGCCGAAGTCGATCGCCAGCGGCACGAAGTCGCCGGCGGTGAAGTCGCCGGTCAGCACCACCTCGGCGGCGGGATCGGCCAGGTTGACCAGGCCGCCGGCCGGGATCGTGATCGGGTCGAACTCGGCAGCCTCGATCGAGGCACCCTCGTCGCCGGACACGCCGGTGAAGGTCTGCTCGGCCTCGGTGTCGTTGTTGGACAGCGAGGCCACGAACGTGCCCGAGCCCTCCGACGCCGACACGACCACCGCGGAGAGGACGTCGACGTCGCCCTCGCGGTTGTTGGCGCCGCCGGCGGGCGTGTAGTCACGGTCGGTCGCGTAGTCGAATCCGCACGAGGACAGCGGCACGGCGAGCGCGAGCACCGCCGCGGCGGTCGCGAGAGGTCGAAGCTGCATGGCCCACAGCCTAGCGTCGGCTCAGGTCAGCCCGACGCTCCGCCCTGCGATGAGGATGGCGACCACCACGAGGGCCGTGAACACCCCCGCGGCGACCAGCAGCCGGGGAGTGCCGATGCGCAGCGCGAGGAGAAGCGGGAGCGAGCGCTCGCCCGCCTCGTGGTCGTGCACGAGGCCGGGCAGCGCGACCAGCACGTGCACCCCGAGCCCCAGGGCGGCGGCGAGGCCGATCAGCGCCGCGGTGGGCGGGGTCGACGTACCGACCCCGTCCCAGCCGCCGTAGGCCAGGAACGCCGGGTAGAAGGAGAAGCTGACCATCCACGGCAGGAACGAGAACGGCCGCGCGTGGAGGACCCAGTC
>CAZDAO010000031.1:5177-16782 GCA_964503015.1 uncultured Nocardioides sp.
CCGTCGCGGCGACCAGGCCGACCTCGCGGAGGGGACGGCCGGCGACGGCTGCTGCCGTGGCCACGGCAGCCGAGGTGAGGAGGGCCTGGCGCGGGTGCGCGGCACGGAGCAGGAGCAGCGCAGGGGGCGTCGGCATGGCCCGAAGTATGTCCCACAGGGTGCCCCGTGACTCGGGTCGCACCACAGCAACAGGTCATCTGTCAAGCCCGGATGTGGCCTCTGACCTGCGCAAACGCGGCGGGAGCCGATTCGAACCCGTGTTAGAATGGACACCTAGGAAGGGGAACTGAACATATGACTTTCACCGTCGGCGAAACGGTCGTCTATCCCAATCACGGGGCCGCAGTCATCGAGGACATCGAGATGCGGAAGATCAAGGGAGAGGACCGCCAGTACCTCGTCCTCAGGATTGTCGCCCAGCAGGACCTGGTCGTTCGCGTGCCGGCCTGCAACCTCGACCTCGTCGGCGTCCGTGACGTCGTCGACAAGGAGGGCCTCGACCGCGTCTTCGACGTGCTGCGCGCGGCCCACGTCGAGGAGCCGACCAACTGGTCGCGCCGCTACAAGGCCAACCTGGAGAAGCTGCACTCCGGTGACGTCATGAAGGTCTCCGAGGTCGTGCGCGACCTCTGGCGCCGCGAGCGCGACCGGGGCCTGTCGGCGGGCGAGAAGCGGATGCTGGCCAAGGCGCGCCAGATCCTGGTCTCCGAGCTGGCCCTCGCGGAGAAGACCAACGAGGACAAGGCCGAGGCCATGCTCGACGAGGTGCTCGCCTCCTGAGCAGCAACGACACCGACCGAGGCCCCTGGGACGACGATCCCGGGGGCCTCGGTCTCGTTCTGGACGAGGGACGCGGCTCGCTGCCCTTCGCCCTCATCCACGGGGAGGCCCTGGTGGCGTGCGCCGCCTGGGCGCTGGGCGAGGCGGGCGTCCGGATCGTCGACGCGTCCGTCGGCTGGGAGACGATCGCCGCCGCGGGGGAGGACCTCGTCCTGCACGACTCGCTGTGCCCGATGGTCCCGCCGGGCTTCATCTCCGCCTGCCTGGACCGGGCCCGGTCCACCGGCCGACCGGTCGTCGGCGTCCGCCCGGTCACCGACACCGTCAAGGTGGTCTCGGACCGCCTCGTCGGCGCGACCCTCGACCGTGACGCGCTCCTCGCGGTGACCTCGCCGCTCGTCATCCCGGCGGCCGTGCTGGCCGGGATGCCGGAGCGGCCCGACGTCGACCTGGCCCGGGCGGTGGCCGACCTCGCGGCCTCCGGTCAGGCCGTCGACACGTCGGTCGCCCCGCCCGAGGGGCGTCGGGTCTCCTCCCCGGAGGACGTGCAGGTGCTCGCCGCGCTCACGACCGAGGCGGGCTGAGCTCCGCCGCCAGGGCCACGTCCTCGGGGAAGGTGACCTTGAGGTTGAGCGCGCTGCTCGGCACCGCGGCGACCTCGACGTCGCCGTAGGCGGCGACGCAGCCGGCGGTGTCGGTCGCCTCGAAACCGTCTCCCGCGGCGGCCCGGTAGGCCGCCAGGAGCTCGGCGGCACGGAACGCCTGGGGGGTCTGCACGCCGCCGACCTCCTCGACCACGGGCGTCAGGTCGGCGTGGACCAGGTGGGTCATCGGCGCGACCGGGATGGCGCCGCCCACCTCCCGGGCGGACTCGACGACCCGACGCCACAGCGCGGGGCCGGCCAGCGGGCGGGCGCCGTCGTGGACCACGACGACGTCCACGTCCCCGCTGGTGATGTCGTCGGCGAGGACGCGGATCGCGGCCCACTCCGACCCGTGACGGGTGGCGCCGCCGTCGACCACCAGCACCTCGCGGTCGCCGAGGTGCGGCGCGACCGCGTCCGCCACGGCCGTCCGGTCCTCGGGCCGCACCACCAGCACGAGTCGTCGTACGTCGTCGAGGCTCAGGGCGTCACGCACCGACCAGACCAGCACCGGGACGTCGCGCAGCGGCAGCAGGACCTTGTTGACCTGCGCCCCGACCCGGCTGCCCGACCCCGCGGCGAGGATGACGACGGCCGTCGGCATCAGCCGCTGACCAGCGCCGTGGCGATCGCGGCCACGCCCTCGCCCCGGCCGGTGAGGCCGAGGCCGTCGGTCGTGGTCGCGGACACGCTGACCGGGGCGCCGACCGCGGCCGAGAGCGCCTCGGCCGCCTCGTCCCGGCGGGGCCCGAGCCTCGGCACGTTGCCGACCACCTGGACCGCGACGTTGCCGATCTCCCAGCCGGCGGCCCGCACCCGCCGCGCGGTCTCGGCCAGGAGGGCCGCGCCCGAGGCGCCGGCCCACTCGGGCTCCGCGGTGCCGAAGTTGCTGCCGAGGTCGCCGAGGCCGGCAGCCGACAGGAGGGCGTCACAGGCCGCGTGCGCGGCGACGTCGGCGTCCGAGTGACCCTCCAGGCCGGCAGGCTCGTCGGGCCAGGCCAGCCCGGCGAGGTGCATGGGCACGCCCGGCACGAGCCGGTGCACGTCGGTGCCGATGCCGATGCGGGGTCCGGTGGGCGGTCCGGTGGGCGCTGAGGTCACGTCGGCATCATGCCCGAGGGGGCGCAAGAATGGTCGGGTGACCACTCGCCGCACGCCCTGGGCCGCGGCCGGCGTCCTCGCCGGCCTCGCCGGGCTCGCCACCAGCTACGCCGCCGCGATGGTGCTGACCATCCGCGAGTCGCCGGTGGTCGCCGTCGCCGAGCTCGTCATCCGGCTGACTCCGGGCGCGGTCGCCGAGCGCGCCATCTCCGTCCTGGGTCACCTCGACAAGCCCGCCCTCGTCATCGGGATCATCGTGATCCTGACCGGCTGCTTCGCGTGCGCCGGCCTGCTGGCCCGCCGCTCGTGGTGGCTGCCAGTCCCCGTGTGGGCCCTCCTCGCGGGCATCGGGCTCGTGGCGGTGGTGACCCAGCGGGGCGCCGGTCCGGTCGACGCCCTCCCGGTCGTCGTCGGGCTGCTGACGTGGATCACCGTCCACTCCGCCCTGACCGACGCGCTGCGCCGCGAGCAGCGGCGACCCGACCTGGAGTCCCGCGAGCGGCGGGTGTTCCTCATGGTGGCCGGCGTCGTGTCGGTGGCATCGCTGGGCATCGCGGTCGCCGGGCGGTTCGTCGGTGCCGGGCGGCGGCACGTCGAGGTCAGCCGCCGGCTCCTCCGCATCCCCGGCGTGACCCGGCGCCAGGCGCCCGCCGCCACCTCGCTCGGGCTGGAGGGGGTCTCCCCGTGGCAGACGCCGAACGAGGACTTCTACCTGATCGACACCACCATCGCGAAGCCCACCATCGAGCCCGAGGACTGGACGCTGCGCATCCACGGGCTCGTGGAGCGCGAGATCGAGCTGACGTACTCGGAGCTGGTCGCCCGGCCGATGACGGAGTCGTGGGTCACCCTCAGCTGCGTCAGCAACGAGGTGGGCGGCGGGCTGGTCGGCAACGCGCGCTGGAGCGGCGTACGGCTCGCGCCGCTGCTGGCCGGGCTGGGGATCAGCGACGAGGCCGACTGCGTGCTGCAGACCTCGCACGACGGCTGGTTCTGCGCGACCCCGCTGGAGGTGCTCACCGACGAGCGCGACGCGATGCTGGCGGTGGCGATGAACGGCCGCCCGCTGCCGATCGAGCACGGGTTCCCGGTGCGCACCATCGTGCCCGGCCTCTACGGCTACGTCTCGGCCACGAAGTGGGTCGTGGACCTCGAGGTGACGACCTTCGAGAAGGCGGTGGGCTACTGGACCACCAAGGGCTGGTCGGCCGAGGGCCCGGTGAAGATCGCCTCGCGCATCGACGTCCCGCGCTCCGGTGACGACGTGGCGGCGGGGCCGGTGTCGATCGGCGGGGTCGCGTGGCACCAGCACACCGGCATCGCCGCGGTCGAGGTGCAGGTCGACGGCGGAGCGTGGCAGCGCGCCGAGCTCGGTGAGGTGCCCTCGGTCGACACGTGGGTGCAGTGGGCGGTCACCGTCGACGTGCCCGAGGGCGACCACGAGGTGCGGGTGCGCGCCATCGGCCGAGACGGCGACACCCAGACCAGCGTCGTCCGGTCGCCCGACCCGGCCGGGGCGACCGGCCTGCACACCATCGAGGTCAGCGCGAGCTGACCGCTAGCTGTTGCGGATGACGTACGCCGTCCCGCCCGATGCGGCGATCCAGAGGCGCTCGAGCTGCGCGCGGTCGTAGACGCGGCGCACGTCCGCATCGGTGGCGCCCGCCGGGTCGTTGACCACGACGTCGCCGTCCGGCTCGAAGCCCACGACCACCAGGAGGTGGCCGTTGCTCGACGAGATGGGCGCACCGGTCAGCTGGGAGCGGCCGAACGCGATCGAGATGACCAGCGGGACCCCCGCTGCGATGTGGTCCTCGGCCTCGCGGAGGTCGCGCAGCCGGGTGACGTAGGAGTCGCCGGCGACGAGGGTGGCGGCGTAGGCGGTGTTGAAGGCCCAGTTGCCGGTGCCGTCGTAGCCGTGGTCGTAGACCATCCGCGCGGTGTGGTCGACCGCCGCGTCCGGGTGACCCGGCGCGACCCCCCTCGGCGCGGGCGCGACGCCGTAGTAGGCGAGGACCATCGCGGTCGAGGCGGCCGAGCACCACGCCTCGCCACCGCCGCCCCACTGCGGGTAATGGCCCGCGTGCACCATCTGCGAGTACGTCGGCACGGGCAGGACCGTGCCCGCCGCCGGGCCCGGCTGCGACGTCGGCCGGGGCGCGGAGGCGTCCGCGCTGGCGACCGCGCCCACGCGCTCGAGGCTCACCGCGAGGCTGCTGCCCCGGGGGCGCAGCAGGGTGACCCGCAGCTGCCAGGAGGTGACCGGCGAGGTGGCGTGCCAGGTGTCGACGCTGACCCGGCCGAGGTCGTCGGGCTGCCCGGAGTACGTCGTCCGCGGCACCCGCCGGTTCAGCCGCGACCAGTCCGCGACGGTGTCCCACGTGCCGGTGGTGCCGTCGGCGCTCCGGCCGCGGACCTCGACGCGGACCAGGCTCCGCCCGGGCGTGGTGGCCTCCCACGACGGGACCAGCGCCGTCGCCCCGAAGGGCTGCGTCGCCCACGGCGAGGTCCAGGTGCCGGCGTCGTACGCCCGGCCGGCCACGGTGCGGGTGCGCGGCTTGCGCAGCGAGACGTGGCCGCGGCCCATCTTGAGCCCCGTGCGGGTGCCCGACTTGAGCTCGGCGTAGCTGCTCCACGAGGTGAGCTGGACCTGCGGCGTCGCGCGCTTGGGGGTGCTCGCGGCGCCCGCGGCGGCGGGCGCATGGGGGAGCAGGAGGCCGACGAGAGCGAGGACGGAAGCGAGGGCGGAAGCGAGGGAGGAAGGGACCGTGGAGGCGCTGGCGGGGAGTCTGAGCACGTCCGACGATAACCCGCTGGGACACACCCGTCACACGAGTCACAGGACTGGTCGTTACTACGGCCAATGTTCACGAAATTGTCCCCACGGACTGTGGGGAGGTTTGTGGCCTGTTGTCAGTACTGCCGCTTAGTCTGCGCACGGCCGCCAATTCGGGTTGTCCTGCGGCCCCAGATCAAAGGGACCTCGCCTTGCCCCGACGCACGCTCCGCACCGCGCTCCACGTGACGACTCTGGCGGCGCTGGTCGCCGCACCACTGGCGGTGGGCACCACCGCTCCGGCCGGCGCGAGCGTCTCCTCGACGATCTCGTCCTTCCCCTACACGCAGGACTGGTCCGGCCTGACCGCCACCAGCACGTGGGCCGACTTCCCGGGCGTGGAGGGCTTCACCACCGGCACCTCGATCGCGTCCTCCAACCAGCCCAACACCACCGACGTCGGCACGCTGACGGCCGAGGGCACGCTCACGTCCAACCTCGTCGTCCGCACCGGCACGGCCGCGCCCAACGGCGACTCCAACGGCGGCGTCCTCGCCTACCCCAACGTCGCCGACAAGACCGTGGCCCTCAGCGCCACGGGCAGCGTCACCACCCCGCTGCTGGTCTTCCACCTCGACACGACCGGGCGGTCCGGCTTCCGGATCGACTACGACGTCCAGGACCTCGACAGCAGCGCCGACGACCAGCCGACGCGCGTGGCCCTCCAGTACCGCGTCGGCACGTCCGGCGCCTACACCAACGTCCCGGCCGCCTACCTCACCGACGCGACCACGGCGGCCAACTCCACGGTGACGTCCACCCGCGTCTCGGCGACGCTCCCGTCCGCGGTCGACGGACGCTCCGACGTGTTCCTGCGCATCATCACGCTCGACAACGCCTCGGGCAGCAACGAGCACATCGGCATCGACAACATCTCCATCGCCTCCGGTGGCGGCGCAGCCCCGCTCGCGGCCACCGACCCGGGCGACCGGAGCGCCTACGTCGGCAAGCCGCTGTCCGAGTTCACCCTGCAGGCGACCGGTGGCGCCACGCCGTACACCTGGAGCGCCACGGGCCTGCCCGACGGCATCACCGTGAGCCCGGCCGGTGTCGTCTCCGGCACCCCGACCGCGACCGGCACCTCCACGGTCACCGCGACCGCCACCGACGGGGACGGTGCGACCGCGTCGACCGAGTTCGACATCGTCGTCTCCGAGCTGCCGGTCAAGCCGCTCAAGACCATTCCGGAGATCCAGGGAACGGGCGCCACGTCACCGCTCGAAGGGCAGGACGTGTCCGTCGAGGGCGTGGTCACCGCGCGCTACCCCGACGGCGGCATCAACGGCTACGTCATCCAGACACCGGGCCACGACCCGCAGGACGACGCGACGCCCGGCGCGTCCGACGGCTTGTTCGTCTACTTCGGCTCCACCCCCGGCTACCCGGTCCCCGCGATCGGCGAGCACGTCACCATCCTCAACGGCCGGGTCACCGAGTTCTCCGGCATCACCGAGGTGACCGTCACCAACGGCGACTTCGTCGAGACGCGTGCGGCCACCGCCGAGGAGGCCGTCGTCCCCGGCGCGGTCGTCCCCGGCACCGACTGCGTCGAGGGGGAGTGCCCGACCGGCGCCGAGCTCGATGCGCTCCGTGAGGCCCACGAGCACGAGGCGTTCCTGCCGTCCGGTCCGCACACCGTGACCGACTCCTACAGCGGCGGTGTCGGGTCCTCGTCCATGCGGGGCGAGTTCAGGCTGGCGCTGGGCTCCGACGAGCCGCTCTACGTCCCGCTCGAGCTCGCGACGCCGACGCAGACGGCCCGCCTGGCCGAGATCGCCGCCTTCAACGATGCCCACGGCGTCGTGCTCGACGACGGCGCGACCGTGACGTTCAACGCCTCGACCGCCTACCCCTGGCTCACCCTCGCCAACACGGTCCGCGCCGGTGCCGCGGCCACCTTCGTCAAGCCCGTCGTCCTCGACTACCGCTTCGGCTCGTGGCGGCTCCAGCCGTCGAGCCGCATCCAGCCCGGCAGCGACGGCAGCGGCCAGGTCGCCTTCGCGCAGGACCGGCCGGCGACGCCGGACGACGTCACGGGCGCCGAGGGCAACCTGAAGATCGCCACCTTCAACATGCTCAACTACTTCGTCCACCCCGCGCAGGACTGGGTCGCCACCGGTGGCGACGAGGTCCCCGGCACGGAGCGGACCTGCACCTACTACAACGACCGCCAGGGCAACCGGATCACCGCCCGGGAGTGCACGTGGGTCGACCCGCGCACCGACCCGCCCTCGCCGCTCGGCGACCCCGGCCCCCGCGGCGCCGCCACGGCGGCCAACCTCGACCGCCAGGAGGTCAAGGAGGTCGCGGCCATCAACACGATGGACGCCGACGTGATCAGCCTCGAGGAGGTCGAGAACCCGGTCAAGCTGGGCTACTCCGACCGTGACGCCGCCCTCGCGCGCCTCGTCGACGCCCTCAACGCCGACTGGGCCGCCAGCACGGGCGAGGACACCGGGGCCGACCCGCGCTGGGCCTTCGTCCCGAGCCCGCGCCGCCAGGCGCAGCCGACCGTGCAGGAGCAGGACGCGATCCGCAACGCGTTCATCTACAACCCGCGCACCGTGGCCACCGTCGGGGTCTCGCGGATCCTGGTCAACGCCCCGGCCATGCGCAACGCCCGCGAGCCGCTGGCGCAGGCGTTCCGGCACGTCGACGGCACCCGCGACGACGCCTTCGTCGTGATCACCAACCACTTCAAGTCCAAGGGCGGCCCCGACGACCCGAGCACCATCGCCGGCACCGACAACGAGGACACCGGCAACGGGGCGGGCTCCTACAACGGCGACCGGGTCCGTCAGGCCCGCGCCCTCGACGAGTTCGCCAAGGCCGTCTCCGACGACACGGGCATCGCCCCGGTGTTCATGACCGGCGACTACAACGCCTACTCGGCCGAGGACCCGATCACGACCCTGGAGAGCCAGGGCTGGACCGCCCTCGAGCCCGAGAACGGGGAGACGAGCTACTTCTTCGGTGGTCTCGCCGGGTCGCTCGACCACGTGTTCGCCAACGACGCGGCACTCGCCATGGTGCAGGGCGCCACGATCTGGCCGATCAACGCCAACGAGCCGGTCTACTACGAGTACAGCCGCTACAACTACAACGTCACGCCCCTCTACGACGAGAGCGCCTTCCGGTCCTCCGACCACAACCCCGAGATCGTCGGCATCAAGGCCCCGACCTCCGAGGAGCCGGCGGCCGTCGACACCGTCCAGGTCCTGGCCTCCAACGACTTCCACGGCCGCCTCCTCGACGACCCGGGCAGTGCGTCGGCCGGTGCGGCGGCGATGGCCGGGGCGGTCAAGAGCCTGCGCGAGGACAACGGCAACACCGCCTTCGTGATGGCCGGCGACATCGTGGGTGCGTCGACGTTCGAGTCGTTCATCCAGAACGACAAGCCGACCATCGACGCGATGAACGAGGCCGGGCTCGAGGTCTCCGCGGCCGGCAACCACGAGTTCGACCAGGGCTACGACGACCTGATGGACCGCATCATGTCGGCGACCGACCCCGAGGGCGGTGCCGCGTGGCCCTACATCGCGGCCAACGTCCGTGACGAGACCACCGGTGACTACGCCCTGAGGTCCGACCGGACCGACGGTCACTTCGCGCACTCCAACGGCGCCACCTGGTGGAAGGAGTTCGCCGGGCTCGACGGCGGCGCCGGCATCCGCGTCGGTTTCGTCGGTGCGGTGACCGAGGACCTCGACTCCCTCGTCGCCCCCTCGGCGATCGACGGTCTCGAGATCACCAGCATCGTGGACGAGGTCAACGCCGCCGCGGCCGACCTGAAGGCCGACGGCTGTGGCGGCGAGCCCTGTGACCTGGTCATCGAGCTGGTCCACGAAGGAGCTCCCAGCCCGAGCTGCGACACGATCAGGACCGACGAGGACTCGACCTTCGGCCGCATCGTCCACGAGGCGAGCACCGACGTCGACGCCATCATCTCCGGCCACACCCACCTCAAGTACAACTGCAAGGTGGACGTCGCCGGCGAGGCGCTGCCGCGGCCGGTCGTCTCGGCGGGCCAGTACGGCGCCCACCTCAACCAGCTGCAGTTCGACTTCGCCAGCGGCACCGACGACCTGGTGGGCATCCGCCAGCGCGTCCTGGCGATGAAGGACTTCGACGAGGACGGTCCGACCCGGGCCATCGTCGACGACGCGGTCGCCGTGGCCGAGGTCGAGGGTGCCGTCGAGCTCGGACAGGTCGCCGCCGCGTTCAAGCGGGCCCGGCGGGTGGACCCCCAGAGCGGCGTGGTGGAGAACCGCGGCGGCGAGTCGACCCTCGGCAACCTCGTCGCGGAGATGCAGCGCTGGAAGACCGGAGCCGACATCGGCGTGATGAACCCCGGCGGACTGCGTGACGACCTGGTCGGCACCGGTGACGGGCCGGGACCGGTCACCAAGCGCGAGGCGGCCAACGTCCAGCCGTTCGCCAACACCCTCGTGACCGTCGACCTGACCGGCGCCCAGGTCAAGCTGCTCCTCGAGCAGCAGTGGCAGCGCGACCCCGACGGCAACGTCCCGTCGCGGCCGTTCCTGCGGCTGGGCACCTCGAAGGGATTCACCTGGACCGAGGACTCCACCAGGCCGGAGGGCGACCGGGTCACCGGCATGTGGCTCGACGGTGTCGCGATCGACCCGGCGCAGACCTACACGGTCTCTGCCAACAGCTTCATCGCCACCGGCGGTGACAACTTCCGGGCGCTGACGCTCGGCACCGACCGGCAGGACACCGGATTCACGGACCTGCAGGCGACCATCGACTACCTCGACGAGTTCGCCAACTCCGCCGAGGGCGACGCGCCGCTGCCGGTCGACCACGGCCAGCACGGCGTGGGTGCGCGGGTCACCGGCGGGCCGTTCGGCGCCGGTGACACCGTCACGGTGGCGCTCGACTCGCTGTCGATGACCGGCGGAGGCACGTCCGCCGACATCACCGACGTCACGGACTCGTCCGTGGTCGTGTCCCGTGGCGGGGTGGATCTCGGCACCTTCGCCGTGGAGACGACCCTGCCCACGACGCCGTACGACGTCCCGGGCGCGGCCTCGGCCAGCTTCACGCTGCCGTCCGGTCTCCCCGGCGGCACGACCTGGTTCACGCTCACCGGTGCCGCCACCGGGACGACCGCCCGGATCCCGGTGGAGGTCGTCGACGAGCGCGTGGACTCGACGGTGTCCGGCACGGCCGCCGACATCACCTGGGGTCGGGCGGGCTCGGTGTCGGTGACGGTGGCCCCGGCTGCCGACGGTGGCACCGTCGAGCTCTACGACGGCACGACGAAGATCGGCGAAGGCACCCTGACGGGCGACGCCACGACGATCGCCGTGCCCGCCGGTGCGCTCGAGGTGGGCACGCACACCCTGTCCCTGCAGTTCCTCGGCACCGACGCGGTGAGGCCCTCCCGGGGCGAGGTCACCGTGACGGTGGTCAAGGCGCCGACCACGGTCGCGGCCCGGGACACCACGATCCAGTGGGCCAAGGGCGGTTCGGTCCAGGTCACCGTCTCGCCGGCCGAGGCCACGGGCACGGTCGAGCTCCGCGACGGCACCAGGCGGCTCGGCACTGCCACGCTCGTGGACGGTGAGGCTCGCATCGCGATCGCGCGCAAGGCACTCGACGTCGGACGTCACACCCTGACGGTGGCCTACCTCGGGTCGCCCACCCACGAAGGCTCGCAGGACACCGTCACCGTCACCGTGACCAAGTCCAGGCCCGCCGTCACCGTCGCGAAGCCGAAGGACATCAAGGCCGGGCAGCGGGCCACGATCAGCCTGGAGGTGGCCGTGGACGGGCACACCCCGACCGGCTTGGTGCTGGTCCTGCTCCGGGACGGCTACAAGCACGCCGAGGTGCTCACGAGGCTGGAGGACGGTCGCGCGACCGTGCGGCCGAGGATCGCCCGGGCGGGACACTACGACGTGACCGTGATCTACGGAGGCGACCGCGGCACGTTCCCCGGCGGCGACACCACGCGGCTCCGGGTGAGGTGACCCGCACCTGCCGAACGACCGAGGTCCCGGGCCGCCGCGGCGGCCCGGGACCTCGGCGTTTCCCGTGACGTCGGACGGATCCGCTCGCGCGCGGGCCGCCCTCGCGGAAGTCAGGAGATCGAGGCGCGCCCCCTAGACTCTGCCGGGTGACTCTGAGGCTCCACGACACCGCGACGCGCGACGCTCGCGACTTCGTCCCCCTCGTCCCGGGCAGGGCGGGCATCTACGTGTGTGGCCTCACCGTGCAG
>CAZDAO010000032.1:0-16651 GCA_964503015.1 uncultured Nocardioides sp.
TGCGCAGGAACGGGACGAGACCCCACAGGAACAGGTCGCGCAGCGGCAGGGCGACCGCGACCCACCACGGGATGATGTCGCGCAGGAACAGGCCGACGACGACGGCCAGGATGTAGAGCCGGTCGGCCACCGGGTCGAGGATCTCGCCGAGCGTGGAGTACTGGTCCAGGCGTCGCGCCAGCCAGCCGTCGAGGAAGTCGGTGAAGCCGGCGACCATCAGGACGGCGAGCGCGATGGCGTCCTGCTCGGGCCCGAGGACGAGCCACAGGAACAGGGGTACGCCGCCGAGCCGCACCAGACTGATGATGTTCGGCACGGTCCAGACGCGGCTCGCTTCCTCGGACACGCCCCGACCCTATCCAGCGCTCAACCGAGCTCGGCGCCTGACACGTCGTGGTGGGCGGCGTCGCGGATCTCGCCCACGAGCTCCTCCAGGACGTCCTCGAGCGTGACGAGGCCGATCACCGAGCCGTCGCGCTGGACGACCCGGGCCATGTGGGCGCCCTTGACCTGCAGGCTCTCGAGCGCGTCGTGGAGCGGGTCGTCGGGGTGGACGGACGCGAACGGCCTGATCCACTTGTCCTCGATGACGCGCGCGCGCTTCTCGTCGTCGGACTCCAGGGCGTCCTTGATGTGGAGGTAGCCCAGCAGCGAGCCGTCGGGCGCCGCCACCGGGAACCTGCTGAACCCGGTGGAGGCGCAGAGGGCCTCGACGTCGGCGACCGTCGAGCCCGGGGTCACCGTCGCCAGGGTGTCGGGTGTCATCAGGATCGAGCCGACCGACTTCTCGGTGAAGCCGAGCGCGCCGGCGAGCCGGTCGTACTCGTCGGCCTCGATCATCCCCTCGCCGCGCGACTCCTCGACCAGGGCCGCGACCTCCTCGCGGGTGAAGCTCGAGCTCACCTCGTCCTTGGGCTCGATGCGCAGCAGCCGCAGGACGGCGTTCGCGGCGAGGTTCAGGCCCGCGATCACGGGCCGCAGCACGGTGACGATGGCCATCATCGGCGGGCTCAGCACCAGGGCCGACCGGTCCGGGCCGGCGAGCGCGATGTTCTTGGGGACCATCTCGCCCAGGACGACGTGCAGGTAGACCACGATCGACATCGCCACCACGAAGGAGATCGGGTGCAGCAGGTCGTCGGGGATGTGCAGCTGGTGGAAGGCCGGCTCGAGCAGGTGGGCCACCGCCGGCTCGCCGATGGCACCGAGGCCGAGCGAGCACACGGTGATGCCCAGCTGCGCGCCGGCCATGACGAGGGAGACGTTCTCCATCGCCCGCAGCGTGGTGCGGGCGGCGCGGGAGCCTTCCTGGGCGCGCGGCTCGATCTGGCTGCGGCGTGCGGACAGTAGCGCGAACTCGGCTCCCACGAAGAAGGCGTTGAGGGCCAGCAGCACGACGGCCAGCACCACGCCGAACAGGTCACCGCTCACTGTCGGCCTCCCCCGTCGGCTCGGTGTCGCCGGTGACCACGCGCAGGTCGAGGCGGTCGATGCGCAGCCCGTCCATCCGCTCGACGGTCAGCATGACGAGGCGCTGGCGCGGCTCGTCCGGGTCGGTGCGGTCGGGCACGGGCACCTCGACCCGGTCGCCGGGTGCCGGGATCTTGCCGAGCTCCCGCATCACCAAGCCGGCCACGGTGTCGTAGTCCTCGTGGTCGGGCAGCTCGATCTCGGTGGCGTCCTCGACCTCGTCGGGCCGCAGCAGGCCCGAGAGCGTCCAGCTCCCGTCGCGTCGCTGGCGGATCCGCGCGCCGAGGCGGTCGTGCTCGTCGGAGATGTCGCCGACGATCTCCTCGACGACGTCCTCGAGCGTCACGATGCCGGCGTGACCGCCGTACTCGTCGAGCACGACGGCCATCTGGAAGCCGTCCTGGCGCAGCAGCGCCAGCAGCGGGTCGAGCCGGAGGCTGTCGGGGACGACGACCGGCTTGACCATGATGTGCTTGATCCGGGTCGTGGCGCGCTCGTGCACCGGCACGGCGACGGCGTGCTTGACGTGCACGGTGCCGACCACGACGTCCTCGGCGTCGAGCACCGGGAAGCGCGAGTGGCCGGTCTGGCGGGCCAGGTCGATGACTGACGAGACCCGGTCCCCGTCCTCGACGGTGGTCGTCCGGACGCGGGGCGTCATGATCTCACCGGCGGTGCGGGTGCCGAACTCCACCGAGCGCTCGACCAGCTCGGCGGTCTCCGCGTCGAGCGTGCCCTGGTCGGCTGATCGCTGCACCAGGGACGCGAGCTCCTGGGAACTGCGGGCGGACCGCAGCTCCTCCTGGGGCTCGATGCCGAGCCGCCGCACGATCAGGTTGGCGGAGCCGTTGAGCGCACGGATCGGTCCCTTGGTGAGGGCGGTGAAGCCGCGCATGAAGCCCTGGGTCGTGCGAGCGGTCTCGAGCGGGCGGGCGATGGCGATGTTCTTGGGCACCATCTCGCCGAAGATCATCGTCAGCACGGTGCCGAGCGCGAGGCCCAGGCCGAGCGAGAGCGGCGTCACGGCCCCGTCCGGCAGTCCCGTCGCGGCCAGCGGGGCGTCGATCAGGTCGGCGATGGCGGGTTCGGCCAGGAAGCCGATGGCGAGGTTGGTGACGGTGATGCCGACCTGGGCACCGGACAGCTGGGTGGACAGCGAGCGCAGGGCGATCTGCACGCCGCGCGCACCCTCGTCACCGCTGGCGGCGGCGCGGTCGACCGTGGGCCGGTCGACGGTGACGAAGGAGAACTCGGCCGCCACGAAGAGGCCGCAGGCGGCCACCAGGGCCAGGGAGACGAGCAGCAGGACGAGGGGGGTCACGACGCGCACCGGGTGGTCGGTGCGGTCGTGCGGGGACTTTGACTCTCCATGGCGGGCGCTGGGGGTTCCTTGTTCTTCGGCGTCGTCGGCGGCGTCGGCAGCACGTCGGTTCGCCGTGTCGGCGAGCCCACAGACTAACGGTTCGACGTGTGTTCGCCCCACTCGCCGTGTCGCTTTGGGGAGGGTCGGCGGAGCCCCCTAGTCTGGCCCCCGACATCGGGGCGACTCACATGCGCCTTCAAGGGTTTCGGGCGAAGGAATGGCGTAGATGCGTGGGTGGGCCCAGACGATCACGGCTGCTCTGCTGGTCGTGCTCGTCGCGACGCTGGCGACCGTGACCGCCAACGGCGACACCGGCAGCGCCGACTCGGTCAGCCTCGTGCAGACCACGCAGGACCCGTCCCGCACCCCGGACGCACGGGCGTCGCGTCCCAACCTCGTCTTCGTCCTCACCGACGACATGCGCGACGACGACCTGGACCACATGCCCCTCACCCGGCGACTGCTCGCCGACCAGGGCATGGAGTTCACCGATGCGATCTCGCCGCACCCGCTGTGCTGCCCGGCCCGTGCGCAGCTCGCGACCGGTCAGTACGCCCAGAACAACGGCGTCCAGCACAACCGCGGCGTCCACGGCGGCTTCCAGGCGCTCGACCCGAGCCAGGAGGTGAGCTCGTGGTTCCGCGACGCCGGCTACCGCACGGGCTTCGTCGGCAAGTTCCTCAACGGCTACCACCCCCACGACGTGCGCCCCGCCGGGTGGACCCGCTGGGACGCCCTGACCCGCGGTGTCTACGACTACGTCGACTTCACCATGACCGGCGACGGCGACCCGCAGGACTACACCGACAGCTACATCACCTCGGTGATCGAGCAGCGCACCAACGAGGACATCCGCGACTTCGCGGCGACCGGGGACCCGTTCGTGGTCTACGCCTGGCACCTCGCGCCGCACTACCGGATCTCGCCCGAGGGCGGTCGCGGCCTGCCACCCGCCGCGCCCCAGGACCGGGGGCGCTTCGCCGACGACCGACCCGCGTCGTTCGACGACCGGGCGTTCAACGAGGACGACGTCACCGACCAGCCGGCCTACCTCCGGCGCCTCGCCCCCGCCTCGCCGGCGGAGATCAGCGCCGAGAACTCCGCCCGCCTCGAGGCACTGCAGTCCGTCGACCGCGCGGTCGCCTCGCTGGTCCGGACGCTCGACGAGCAGGGAGTGCTCGACGAGACCTACATCGTGTTCACCTCCGACAACGGCTACTCGCTGGGCGAGCACCGGTTCGTCGGCAAGGACGTGCTGACCGACGAGGCGCTCCAGGTGCCGCTGCTCGTGCGCGGCCCCGGCATCGAGCCGGGCACGACGTCCGACCTGCCGGTGACGCTCGTCGACCTGCCGACGACCTTCGCCGCGCTCACGGGCGTCACGCCGGCCTGGCAGGTCGACGGCACCTCGCTGGCGCCGACGCTGCGGGGCGAGGGCCAGGTGTTCCGCGACACCACGCTGATCCAGACCGGCCGCACGCTGGGCGACGGCTGGTCCCACCGTGGCGTGCGGACCGAGCGCTACCTCTACGGCACCGACGGTCGCGACGGGTTCCTCTACGACCTGCTCGTCGACCCCGACCAGATGGTCAACCGCATCGACGACCCGACCTACGCCGAGGTGCAGACCGCGCTGGAGCTGCGTCGGCGCGAGCTGCTCACGTGCGCGGGCTGGACCTGCAACCAGGTGTTCGGCCCCGTGCCCGACCCGTCGTCCTGATCCCGTGGGCGAGGTCCTGCACCAGGTCCTGCCGGTCGCGGTCTTCCTGGTCGCCATCACGGTGACGGCCGAGGTCGCCCAGCTCGCCGGCGTCTTCGACGTCGCCGCCCACGCGCTGGCGCGGCGTGCGCGCCACCGCGTGGTCCTGCTGTGGCTGGCGTTCGCGGCTCTGGCCGTGGTGAGCACGATCGTGCTGAGCCTCGACACGACGGCCGTGCTGCTGACGCCCGTCGGCCTGGCGATCGCCCAGCAGACCGGGATCGCCCCGATGCCGTTCGCCCTGACGACGCTGTGGATCGCCAACACCGGCTCGCTGCTGCTGCCGGTGTCCAACCTCACCAACCTGCTGGCGGTGCACCGGTTCGAGGACCTGGGAGCCGGGCACGGCGACTACGTGCGCACCGCAGCGCTGCCCGCCGCGACCGCCGTCGTGGTGACGCTGGTCCTGATCGCCGTCCTCCACCGGCGCGCGCTGCGCGGGACGTACGCCGTCGACCCGCCGGCCGACCCGCACGACCGCACGCTGCTGGTCGTCGCCGCCGTCGTCTGCGTGGCCGTCGGGCCGTTGTTCGCCGTCGGGGTGGAGCCGGCCGTCGTCGCCGTGGGGTCGGCGACGGTCCTGTTCGCCGCGCTGCTCTGGCGGGCGCCCTCGATGGTGCGGGAGGTGCGGCCGCCGTGGCTGATGGCCGGCGCCTTCGTCGTCGTGGCCGGCCTGCTGCGGGCCGCCCAGGGCGAGGGGCTGCTCGTCTGGCTGGCTCCGGCCGTCGGGACCGGCACGCGACCGGTCGACCTCCTGCACCTCTCGGGCGCCTCGACGCTGGCGGCCAACCTGGTCAACAACCTGCCCGCCTACCTCCTCGTCGAGCCCGCCGCGGCCGACGACGTACGCCGCCTCGTGGCCACGCTCGTCGGCGTCAACGCAGGTGCCCTGGTCACGCCGTGGGCATCGCTCGCCACCCTCCTCTGGCTGCAGCGCTGCCGATCGGCCGGGCTGCAGGTGCCGATGGTCGCGCTGGCCGGCTGGGGTGCGCTCTGCGCCGTGCTCTGCGTCGGGGCCGCGACGTTGGCGATCCGCTGAGGGCGACGGCCGCCCGACCCGGTCAGGAACGCACCCGGACGCTGCGCGCCACGACCTGGCTCGAGCCGAGCACCCCGGCGCGGACCGTCCCGGCGGGCAGCGTGACGGGTTCACCGCGACGGTGCACGAGCGCGAGAAGGAGCACGTCGGTGCCGACGACGTCGCCGGTGAAGTCGGCGTCGAAGGAGACCACGCGCGGGGTGCCCGCGCTGACGTCCAGGCGCGGACGGCGGGCGGGGCGCGCGGCGTCGACGAAGGCCCATCCGGCCGGCGGCACAAAGCCGGGGAGCGCGTTCGGGGCCCCGCCGGCGGACGTGTCGGCCGGCAACGCGTCCAGCGCAGCGGCCAGACCGGCGATCGCGGGCGCGGCGACCGTGTTCCACGCCGGCGCGGTGCCGGGCAGCACGGTGCGCAGCAGCACGACGGCGACGTCGCCCGGCGCCGCGGGGAGCCGGCCGCGGTGGTGGACGCAGACGTCGACCACGTAGCGACGGTTGAGCACGGCCGTGCTCGCCGACCGGACGGCGGCCGAGTTCACCGAGACCGTTCGCGGGGTGGCCATCCCCAGCACCCGCTCGACCAGGTCGGCCTCGGTGGGCTCCGGGGTGGACCACGGCGGCGTCCAGAAGAGGGCCTGCACCTGGGGGTCGTTCCACAGGGCTGCGTCGACCGTGCCGTTGGCCACCAGCGGCGGGTTGGGCAGGGGCGGGACGAACGCCGCCCGGATGGCCCGCAGGCGCTGCACGAACATCGGGGTCCAGCGCCCGTCGGGCACCACGAGCGGCGCGTCGGGGAACGTCGCGTCGGGCAGGGCACGCAGGGCGGTCTGCAGCGACCACAGCCAGAACCGGTCCGGAGGCACGCCCACCCACGGGAGCCCCTGCGGGAGCGGCACCGCACCAGGGGCGACGGCGACCGGCGCGGGGCGGCACCAGAGGTCCGGGCTCGCGTGCCACAGGAAGTCGGTGACCGGCGTGCCGTCGGGGTGCGCACGCGGTGCGCCGCCGCCGGTGCGGTGGTCGCGGTTGCGCTCGTAGGCCCAGTCGAGGTGCCAGGTCCGGCGCCGGTTGCCGGCGACGCTGAGCGGGTCGGCCAGTGGCGTCGGCAGCAGCCGGCGCGTGTCGTAGGGGTGGACCCGCACATAGGTCTGCTGCGGCCCGGCCGCGTCGAGGTCGACCTCCCAGACCCCGCGGGCCTGGAGCGCCGCCCGGAGCAGCCGCAGGGGCGCGCCGCCGCCGGGTCGCGGGTAGACGGCGATCGCGAGGTCCTGCACCGCCGCCTCGGGGAGCCCGTTGGAGAAGTGGACCCACTGCCACGTCGGCGGGTTCCCGCCCGCGGGCGGGGTGAGCGTCCCCTGCCACACACCGACCGTCGTGCCGGCGTAGACGGTCGTCGGCGTGGCCGGGTCCACGACGACGCTGTACGCCGGCGAGCGCGTGCCCGCAGGCAGCGTCCCGAGGGTCGTGGGGTGGCACGTGGCGCCGTCCCACCACCAGACCGGGTCGAGCGGGTGTGCCGTCGCGAGGTAGAACGCGCCGGGCCGGGTCGGGTCCGGCGCCAGGTCGTTGTACGACCCGTAGGCCGGCAGGGTCGGGGCCGCGACGGGCGCGGGCACGACCGCGGGCGGGCCGCCCACCGGCAGCGGCGGACGAGAGGCCACCAGGGCCAGCGCCCAAGCTCCGGCCCCGCCGGGGTCGGTGAGGGTGTGGACCGCGGCGTCGGTCGCGACCACCAGCACGGTCGGGCTTGCCCACCGCAGCACCCGGATGCTCCCGGACACCAGACCTGCCGTCGGCCAGGGTGCCGGCCCGTTCGGCAACCGGTCCTGGGTGAGGGCGTTCGGTGCAGCGGGAGGCGCGGCGTCGCCGGCCCGCGGGTCGGTGCGGGTGGGGAGCGTGACCCACTCCTTGCGCCACACCGCACCGTCCCAGTGGGTCCGGCCCCAGAGCTCGGTGAACCACACCCGGTCGGTGCCGACGGCGAGCCGGGTCACGGCACCGGCGCCGACGGTCCGGGTGACCGCGGCGTAGGTGTAGAAGGTGGCCTGCGCCTCCTCGGTGCGGAACGCCGAGCCGGGCGCGAAGCTCAGCCGGAAGGTCGGGGTCACGTCGGCACCGGCATCGTCGGTCCAGGTCGACCGTGACGTCTGGACCATGAAGCGGCCCGGCGCGCCGGGGTCGAAGGCGACGCCGCCGGAGTCGCCGTTGCGCACGACGAGGCGCCAGACGCCCTCGCCGATGCGCATCTGGCTGCCGTTGTCCTGCATCCCGGCGAGGACGGGCCCGGGCGAGAGCGGGTGGTTGGCGAGGAAGCCGGGCTCCGCGACCGCCATCCCCGTCGACACCGCTGCGAACGACCCCCGCAGGCCGCCGCGCACCGAGCGGGAGACTCCGCCGTCGGAGCCCACCCACACCTGGGGGATCCCGCCGAGGGTCACGTCCCACACGACGCGGTGCACGTCGGCGTGCACCTCCGACCCGTTCCACGTGGCGTCGTTGGGTCCGGCGTCCGCGGGCATCACGTAGTCGGTGGTGAAGGTCCCCGGGACCACTCCGGGGCCGACGGTCAGCAGGTACATCGCGGCCGCCCAGGGCGCGCCCGGGACGGCGACGTCGATCAAGGGGCTGGCCGCGGCAGCGCCGCCGACGATGAGCCGGGCGCTGTTGGCCGGGTCGACCGCCGCCGCGATGCAGTAGGCGGAGCTGTCACCGCCGGGGCCGAACAGCTGGGTCGGCAGGTTGCTGACGGCGGTCGCGACCGGCGCGGCCGGTGTGCCGTCGATCCGCCACAGCGACGGCCCGGTGCACAGCACGTAGAGGAGGTCGGGATGGGCGCGGTGCCAGCCGAGTGCGAAGCGCGGCACCGGCGCCGGCATGCCGGGCAGCGCGACCGGCGCGAAGCTCGCCGCGTCGTCCGTGCTCACCCACAGCCCGGTGAGCCCGGCGGCGGCGTCGACCACCGTCACCCAGATGCGGGGGCCGTGCGCGCCGGTCGCCGGCATCCAGGCGACGTCGGTGACCGACACCGTGCCCGACGCCCCCGCCCGCAGCGCGTCCCAGGCCGCCACCACCACGAGCGACCACGGGTCCGTGCCGGCCGGTGCCGCCGGGTCGTGGCGGTGCAGCCCGGCCGTCGTGGCTGCGAGCAGGTCGTGGTCGTCGGCCGGGTTCGGGATGACCCGGAAGACGCCCTGGCCGCCCAGCCCGCCGTACGCCGGCTGGCCGCCCGCCGGAGGACGGGGCTGGGCCTGCGCGGCGCCCCACGGGTCCGCGAGCGGGTCGGCGCGCACGGTGGCGACCGGTCCGACGGCGTGCAGGACGCCGATCCCGCCGTAGTTGCCCTGGAACCCGAAGTCGCGGCGCCCACCCGGCATGCCCTCGCCGGTGGCCAGCCACACCTCGTCGGTCGCCTCGTCGACACCCCACGCGACGTGCACGGAGCCGGCCGTGAGGGCGTTCGACGCCGCTGCCACCGTCGCCCGGTCGCTGGTCCGCCAGGCGCCGACCGGTTCCCAGCTCGCGCCGGAGTCGGCGGAGTACCACAGGCCGCCGAGGGCGCTGCACGCGTAGACCCGGCGCCCGCCCGGGTGCACGACCACGTCACGTACCCGGCCGGCGACGCGGACGTCCGAGTCGACGAAGCCCCGCACGGTCGTCGCCGGCCCCACCGGCTGCCACAGCGCCTGGTCGCCGACGGGCGGCTGGCCCGCACCGCCACCACCGCCACCACCGCCGCCTCCCCCGCCCCCGCCGCCCGGGGGCACGGGGGGAACCTCGCCGACCGCCGGTGGGGCCGACCGTCCGAGCGACCAGGCCAGCCGCTCGCGCGACCTGCCGCGCCGGCCCTGCCGCGCGTCGACCGCCCAGGCGTAGGGATCGCTCATGGCGTCGCCTCGCCGGCGTCGTCGGACGGGGTCGGCGTGACGCGCACCCACCCCTCGCGGAGCACCGTGGCGCGGTCTGGCAGCACGGCCGAGGAGGTGGCCGCGAGGATGGCGTCGTCACGCCAGCCGAGCGGCCCCTCGCGCGTGGTGAGGGTCTGCTGCTCACCCAGCGCAGCGACCAGCGGGAGCCGGACGTCGCCCGGGTCCACGAGCACCGGGCCCACCCGGATGCTCGGGACGAGCGCGTCCAGCCCGGCGGCGAACCACGACCGTTGCAGCCGGGTCGCCGTCCGAGGCGTCACCCCGCTGGTCACGTGCACGGCAGCGCCCGGGGACATCAGCAGCGTCACCATGCGGGGCACCCCCACACGGAGCTCGACCTCGTCCTCCGCCACGACGTAGGGGTGCGTGATCGGGTCGACCGCCGGGTCGGTGGGCGTCTTCCCCCACGCCACGAGGTGGCCCCTCCCCCGGCCGGCCTCCCGGGCGAGGTCGGCCACCACCCGGTCCACGAGGTGGGCGTGGGTGAAGTCCTCGTCCAGGAACCAGGCCAGCAGGCCGTCGTCGGGCCGGGTCATCTCGCCGAGCCTCACCACGACACCGGCCTGGGCCAGGTCGGCGTACGCCGCTGCGCGGGCCGCCCGACCCGCCTCGTCGAGGTCGAGCGCGTCGAGGTCGTCGGCGACGTCCACCTCGAGGACCGCGCGGACCACGGCGACCGGCCGCCCCACGATGGCCGCGACCTCGGCCGACCCCGCGCCGGCCACGGTGTCGACCGTCCACAGCGTGGTGTCCACGGCGCGCAGCAGGGCGGACAGGGCCGACTCCGCGCCCGGCTGCCGGCGCCCGCCGGAGCGGGCGACGGCGTCGGCCTGGACCATGCCGGAGGCGAAGGCGGCGAGCGGCGCCTGCTCCGGGGCGAGACCCTCTCCCGGCGAGGCGTCGACCGGCACCGGTCTCCCGGGCGCCGGCTCCCAGGTGACGCCGCCGCCGTCCGGCCCTCCCTGTCCGGTGACCAGCAGCTCACCGATCGGGGTCCCGGCCACGTCGAAGACCTCCAGGGACTCGTCGACGTGGTCGGGCAGGAGGAAGCCCGCCACCGGGTTGACCATGCCGCCCGGGTCGACCTCGTCGACGTTCGCGTCGACGGCGTCGCCCGGCCGCACGGCGGCGGCCCCGACGAGGCGCAGTCGCACGCGGGCGGGCGCGCTGAAGCGCGGCGCGCGCAGCATCCGGCCCTGGGAGGGCTGGTCCGCCGTGGTGGCCGCCAACCGTCGCGGCACCGCGGCCGCGTGGGGGTCGAGCGGCAGCACCCGCCCGAACGCGTCGAGGATGCGCGCCTGCCGGAGCCGTACCTCTCCGGCACCGACCAGGTGCGGCACCGACGCGGGTCGGGGCGCGACGACGGCTCCTCCGGCGTCCTTCGCACGCACCGCCCGCTCCGACAGGCCGAGGAGCACCCGGCGGACTCCGTCGAGCGTGGCGCCGAGCAGGTCCGGGGACCCCGCCACGTCCGCGAGGCCCGCGAGCTGTCCCTGGGTGGTGTCGTCGACCTCGCCGTCGCCGGTCCGGTCGCGCTTGTCCTCCTCCCCGAGGTACGTCGCCACGGCCTCGCCGAGCGCGGTGGCGGCTCCCGAGGAGAGCGGGACGCGGGCGACCGCCCGGGCGACGACGGGGCTGGCGCCTGGGTCGGTGCCCACGCGGGGGGCGAGGTCCGTCTGACCGAGCGCCCAGCCGGACACCCCCGGGACGCCGGCCGAGCGCACCTCGACGTCGTACTCCAGCCACATCGGGACCCAGGGTTGGGCCCACGCGGTGACCCCGACCGGGCTGGGGTCGACGCCCGCGAGCAACGAGTGGTCGCGCAGCGCCTGGGACACGATGGCGGCCGTCGGGTCCACGTCGCCCTGGCGCCAGAAGCTCTCCACGACCGGCTCCGAGGTCGCCTCGACCCCCGCCTTCGTGGAGTAAGCACCGTGGGCGTCGAAGCGCAGCAGGTGCTCCGCCTCGATCCGGGTCTCGTAGATCCCGAGGGAGCCCCCCGGCCGGCCACCGGACAGCGCGTCGGCGCGACGGGCCAGCCACGAGGAGAGGTGCGGGGACAGGAGGAGCGCCTCGCGCGCGACGTCGGTGGCCTCAGCGGGCACCGCCCCCGACGGCAGCGTCGCCAGCACGTCGGCACCGCGCAGCATGCCCGGGAAGTCGAGGTCGAGCTGGCTGGGGCGGCGCACGGTGAGCAGGCCCTCGGAGGTCCACCGCCCGTCGCCGCCGTGCCGCAGCGAGCGACCGGCCCCCACCACTGCGAGGAACGGGTCGTTGGGCACCCAGCGCGGCGGCGCCGGCCGCTCCTCGGTGCGCACCTGTGGGGACGCGACCGGGGTGGAGGGTGCCGGCGCCGCCTTCGGGACCGATGCGACGGTGTCGGCGGTGCCGGCACGCATGAAGAGGGTCGCGGCCTTGACCGCCTCGACCGCCTGGACCCCACCGAGCACCGACGTCGCGCCGACGCCCTTGGTGCGTCCGACGGAGCCGATGCGACGGCCGCGCGGGGCCGGGGCGACGCGCCCGTCGACCAGCGTGTCGACGGCGGCCACCTCACCCGTCTCGACCGAGGTGAAGCCGCCCGCGTGCAGCCCGGCGTCGATCTGGGCAGCGCCGGCGGGGTCGGCGAGCAGGTGCAGGTCGTGGCGCACGAAGGCGGCCAGCAGCCGCTCGACCACGGCGAGGTCGTCGTCACCGGTCACCCCGAGCGAGACCGCACGGGCCGCGGTCATCGCCCCGATCGCGTCGAAGAGGTGCTCGCCGAGCCCGAGCGACGCGGCACCGGGATCCGGGCGGAGCTCGGCGGCGCCCACGCGGCCCTCGACGTCGCCGGTCACGGGTACGCCCACCACGCACCCGTGGAGGAGGGTGGAGGCCTCGGGGCGGGGAGGTCGGGCCGGCGCGACGTGGCGCAGCGGCTCACGCACCGCGTCGGACAGCAGTCCGCCGGCGAACATCGCGGGTCCGACGGATCCGCGCAGTGCGTACGGCGTGGTGACCTCGAGACCCAGGTCGTCAAGGGCCAGCGCACCGTAGGCCGGCGTGTCCAGCGAGACGAACGGCCCCGCGGGCGCCGGCGACGCCGCCGTGTCGCCGCCGGGCTGGAGCCGCCACCCGAGCTCGGCCAGCCGCCGGTCCAGGCTCGCGGTGCCCCGGACCCCGTCGAGGGGGTCGAGGTCCTCCTGCGACCACCAGCCGACGACGGCGTAGGTCGCCCGCTCCCCCGCCGGCCCCCCGGGCACCGTGCCGCCGAGCGTCGGG
The DNA here is from genome assembly GCA_964503015.1 of uncultured Nocardioides sp. GTDB lineage: Bacteria > Actinomycetota > Actinomycetes > Propionibacteriales > Nocardioidaceae > Nocardioides. The sequence goes on from CAZDAO010000032.1 coordinate 12,818, forward strand.
TCGGCCGCCAGGTCGTCCAGGGGGTCGACGAAGGCGAACCGACCCGCCGCGGCGTCGTACCCTGCGGTCCAGGTGAGGGTGCCGCCGGCTGAGCCGGTGAGTCCCGCAGGCGGCACGGCCGGGGTCCCGGGCTCCTCGGTGGCGCCGGGGCCGGCGGGATCGCCGGTCCAGTCCTCGAGCGACCAGGACCGGCCCGTGCAGGCGTCGACGACCCAGCCGCGAGCAGCACCGGCACCGGCGCTGCCCTGGGGGGCCAGCAGGCGCAGCACCAGCCACCGGTCGGGCAGCGCAGCCATGCCCAACCCGCCGCCCGCCGCGGAGGGGCCCGCCGCGACCGCGCCGTCCTCCGCCGGGGTGGGGTCTGCCAGCTCACCCCGCAGGAGGGCGTCGGGGAGGGCCCAGTGCAGGTGGACGCCGGGCTCTCGGGGCGACGGGTCGCTGAACGGCTCGGGGCCCGTCACGGTGGCGCGGGCCGTCTCGGGATCCCCGCCGGCCAGTCCGTCGGCGCCGGACCCCGGCGACAGCGGACCCACCAGCGCGACGCCCTCGGTGCCCGCCCCGCCGGACGGAGGGACCACGAGGGCCTGGACGTCGATCGGCACGCAGACCCGCGGTTCGCGGAGGAGGTCACCGTGCCACGAGTCGATGACGGACGCGGTCAGGCCCACCCGGGTCGCGATGCTGAACTCCTGGGTGCGGGCGACGTCGGCGAAGGACCTCGGGTCGTAGGCCATCAGCCCACCCCTTTCGTGAAGCTCTCCAGCAGCACCGAGAAGCCGACACGCGGCGAGAAGACGGCGTCCAGGTCGATGACCGCGGCCTCGGGGTCCGACAGGGTCTGGTCACCGAAGACCGCCCGCCACGGGAACTGCAGCATCTGCATCCCCAGCTCCCCCGCCTGGACGCCTTCGCCGACGAACGTCTCCGGCACCTGCTGGATCCGCTGGGCGAGCGTCGCGACGTGGATCACCCCGGGCGCGTTGCGCCGGAACGGCACCGGCACGGAGCGGAACGGGTCGTCCGGGTCGCCGGACGGCAGCTTGTCGCCCGTGGTCACGTTGCGCAGCAGCACCCGCGCCTCGATCCCGCCCGCGACCGCCTTCTGGTCGACGCCGTACTGCACGCCGGCGCGGGGCTCCTCGACGTGCACCACGCGGGGCAACCCGTCGATGAGCACGAGCAGCACGGCCGGGGCCAACCGCTCCATCCGCAGCACCGGGAGCCGTCCGAGGGTCGCGTCGTGGGCCTCGCCGACGTCCTCGTCCGCGATCTTCGGACGGACGGCCAGGTTGTCCTTGCCGTAGGCGCGCACGTGCAGCGCCGGCCAGCCCGACACCATCCGCGATCGCAGGAGGAAGCCGGTGACGGGTCCGGCATCGCCGCTCGGGACGGCAGCTCCCGGCTCCCACCCCACGAGTCGCACCAGCCGCTCGGCCTCGTCGACCTCGTCGCGGATCACCGGGTAGAGGGTCTCGAGCGCGGCCCGGTCGGCGGTGGTGACCGTGCCGACGCTCAGCGCGCCCTCCACCAGCGCGTCGGTCCACCCCCGGTCGAGGTGGAAGAACCGGATCGACTCGGGCGGCAGCAGCGCGGCGTCGGCGACCAGGTGGCTGAACGGCACCGCTTCCAGCAGCCGGAGCCGGGCGAGCCAGAGCCTGATGTCACGGGGCACCCGCCGGGGGCCGGGATCCGGTGCGTCGGTGACCTCCACGGGCTCGACCTGGCCGTAGACGTCGGCGAGCGCGCGGGTGAGCACCTGCGACAGGAGTGCCTCGGACGTCAGCAGCTCGAAGCTCATCGCGGTCCCTCCTGCAACCGCCGGAGCAGCTCGCCGGTCTCCTCCGCGAGGCGTCCGGCCATCGACTCCAGCTCGACCCGTGCGGCCGCGACGTCGGCCTCGCCATCGCGCGGGGCCGTCGCCACGGGCGCGCCCCAGAGGCGCTCGGCCAGGCCGTCACCGCGGTCCTCCAGCACCTCGGCCGGCAGGGCGAGCCCTCGGGCCAGCCGGGCGTCCCGGCCCTTGGCGAAGATCGCCGGCTCGTCGACGGCGAACCCGGGGTCGGCCAGCGGGCGGGCCGGCGCGACCTCCTCCGGGTGGTCGCCGAGGGCCGACAGCAGCCCGCGGACGAAGCGGCGACCGACACCGGCCGCGGCCCGCGGGTCCTCCGGCAGCGGTGGGCCCGGCACGTCCCGGGACGTCCAGAGCCGGTCGACGACGGGGTCGCGGCGCAGGAAGAGGTCTCCGAGCGCCTCCGGCGCCAGGGCCGCCAGGTGGTCGCCGAGCGCGGCGGTCGTCGCGGCCGCGAACCTCTGGCGGCGCCACTGGTTGAGGGCGGCGACGACGCTCGGCCGGCTGAGCGCGAGCAGGCGACCGATCTCGAAGGCGGCTGCGTACGACAGCTCCTCGCGCCCGTCGGGGCTGACCCGGCGCAGCTGGTCGGCGTGGTGGGCCAACGGGTAGCGGCCGTCGGGGCGGGCGCCGGGACGGTCCACCGGCGTCGGCACGAGCGGCCCCCGGAACCAGGCCGTCGTCGCGTCGCCACGCCGCGTCTCGTGGGCGGTCTCCACGTGGCCGGTCGCCGTGACCAGCGGCAGCGGACGCGCCGAGGCCGGCTCCGCCGGCAGGCCGGGCGGGACCGTGCCCGGCGGGAGCGGCTCACCGTCGGGGGTCTCCGGTCCCGTGGGCACGTGGCCCAGGAGGCGGGCGTTGACGTTCTGGGCGAGGTACTGGAAGTCCCCGGCATCGGTGCAGGCGAAGGACCAGGAGGCGAGCACCGGGAACCGCAGGGTGCGCTCCAGGAGGTGCCAGGGCAGGTAGACCGACAGGCCCGACCCGAGAGCGGCCACGTCGGGCGACGCCGCGAACCGCGACGAGTGCGTGATGCCCGCGGTCGGGGCGCTGGCACCCGTGGCGATGCTGCTGCTCCACCCGCTCGTCGTCGACGCCGTCGCGCCCGCGAACCCCTTCGCCGCAGCGGTCGAGCCGGTCGGGCGGGTGGGCGGCCCGGTGGTCGGCGGGGTGGCGACGAGCCCGGCCACGCCCTCGATCCGGGCGTCGTCGGCCGCGAGGGCGCGCGAGGAGAACGTGGTCGTGCCCATGACGGGCGCATCGGCGCTGCCGGCGTACTGCTGCAGCACGAGGTCGAGCTGGCCGATGTCGACGACGTTGATCCGGGGGTCGTACTCGGGAGCGACGGGCGGGGCGACCGGCAGCTCGGCGTACTGCCCCTCGAGGTTGACCAGGCACGCGGTGTAGGTGGTGCCGGGCTGCGGCAGCCGGTTGGCGAGGACGACCGCCATCCACCCGTCGTCGTCCCCGAGCGCGAGCTCGGTGTCGGCGAGGTCGACCTCGCGGACGTGCACGAGCATGTGCAGGTCCTCGAGCGCCGGGAAGACGGCGGCGACGACGCTCTCGGGGACCTCCAGGCAGGTGCCCTTGGCCACATCGCTGTCGGTGGGGTCGGCCAGCGTGGTGCCGGCGGTGGTGGTGTCGGCCACGGGCACGTCGTTGACCAGGCTGCCCTCGCCCTCGGCGATCAGCACCAGCGCGACCCACGGGCGCGGTGTGGTCGTACGTCGCTGCTCCGAGGTCAGCGTGCTCAGGGGCACGCCGCCGGCAGTGAACTCCGAGCGCTCCCACGGCAGGGTCCGCCGCCGGATCACCACCTGGGGCAGGCGCGAGGTGAAGGCTCCGCGGGCACTGGCGGGCGGGAACGTCGAGAGGACCTGGTCGGGCGGGAGTGCGTACCTCGGCGCCGTCACGTCGATCGCCGTCTGGAGGGCCTCGACGCTGCCGGGCAGGCCGGTGACCTCGCCGGTGAGCGTGTAGGGACC